>CALKJA010000036.1 GCA_937995865.1 uncultured Paracoccaceae bacterium
AAAAGGGCAGCAATCCTTAGCCGACGCCAACGACCATGGCGCAACTTTTGCTGAAATTGCTGCTTTCATTCGTGACAACCCTTGGGATGTTTTCACCAACTTCGACTCGCCAAAGGAAGCCACAACATGACCCCTGCCCCCACGATATTCCTTGGCGCTGCAAGGGCGTCAACATTCATCCGCGACAGGAACAACCTGAGAGCCGCTATCCGAGACCACGACACGGACCGGATCGAAGCCGCTTGGGATAAATTCGAGCGTTGGACTGACTGCATTGACCCGAACGGAGCAACAGCATGACTGCAATCATCGCGGGTATCACCTATCAGATCCAGTTTCAGGGCGACTGACATGGCCTTTCAGTTCCCGCCTCGCTTGATGCAGATCGACGCTGCCGCGCACTATTTGGGCGTTTCTGCATCCAAGCTGCGCGGCCTGCCGGTACACTGCAAAATAGACGGCAGGAACAAACTATATGACATACGAGACCTTGACGCATACGCCGACCGCCTGAGCTATGAGGAAAAACAGGAGGGCGGCGAATGGCAAAGGGCGTTCGATTAAAGGACATAAAGCGAAAGAAGGCTAAAGGCCGCGTTTACCTCTATCGCGTTGTGCGCGGCAAGTTTGTTCGCCTGCCCGACCTACCCGAGAACCACCCGGACTTTTTGTCGGCATATCTTGAAGCGGGCAATATCGCACCCGTTGACAACACGCTCTCATCTTTGGCCGTCGCCTTCTTAGATAGCCGCGACTTTCAGCGCCGGAAAAGCACCACTCAAAAAGTCTGGCGGCGTCGGATTGATCAGATACGCAAGCTGTATGGCAAAAGCCCTGTGGATAGGCTGGAAACTCAGCACATCAACAAGGCGCTTCGCAAACTGACCCCCGGCGCGGCGCGGTCAGAGCGGACCATATGGCGCGCCATCATGTCATTCGCTGTCACTGAGGGCTGGCGTCATAACAACCCAGCGAAAGACGCCGTGATAGGCAAGATGAAGGCCACACCGCACGGCACGTGGACGCGCGGCGAAATCGCAACCTTTAGAAATTACTGGCCTGTCGGCAGCAATGAGCGGCAAGCGTTTGAGGTTCTGCTTTGGACCGGGACGCGCTGCGTCGATGCCGTCGCCATTGGCTGGCAGAAAGTCACAGACGGAGTATTGGAGTTTCGGCAGGAAAAGACCGGCGGCACTGCGGCTGTACCGATCACCGTTGATGTACCTGCTGAGCTGGAAAACGACCGGCGCGCCTTCCTCGACTGCGCTGGCCCCGAAATGCTCTTTATCACGGTTGGCCGTGGCCGGGCGCGGTCTGTAAAGGGCCTGTCTCAGTTTGTTTCGAAGTCGGCAAAGCTGGCAGGCGTAACCGGGAAAACCGCGCATGGGCTTCGCAAGGCGCGGGCTGTCGCGCTGGCCGAAGCTGGCTGGACGCCCCACAAAATCGGCGCATGGCTGGGGCATGAAAGTTTAAGCGAGGTAGCGCACTACACCCGCGAAGCGAACAAAAGAGCACTAGTTTCGGGAAAACCGGAAGGAAAACCAATGGAAATCGAAGAGGCGACCCAGCCTAAGCCATTGTTAAGAATTGAAAAATAAGACACCCAAAGAGAAAGGTGGCGCACCCTAAAGGTCTGCACATGTCGTTTCAAATCAACGACCTATCAGGAAAACGGCCCTAAAATCGCGCACGGTGTGTCAATGACTTACATCGCAAAGGGAAAACTATCCGCCGCCGGTAACCGCCTTCGGAGGGCAGCTCCAACCGCTTTGTTCACGCCGCGTTCGCCTTATACACCTGCGTTCGTTCACGCCTGGCGACGCTTGAGGACGTTTAAGCCGTTACGCGTAACAGTTATTCCAGCGGCTTCTTTGTTGCCGCCATTGCCTCTGCGGCCTTGCGGGCAAGGCTCTTGGGTATGACGCCGGGGAAGCCCTGAGATTTACGCCGCGCCATGATAATCTCAAGTATTGCAGTATCGCTGACCGTCTTCATGGCTTCGCCGCTTTCAATGCTTCATTCATTCCATCAAGAGCCTCAGAAAACGCGCCCTCCACCTTTTCGTTGATCATTCCGTCTTGAATGGCGTGCGCAATCAGGGCCGTCACGTTGCAGGCGTCAACAACACCACGCAGCCGCTCAATCTCACTCACCGCCCACTCCAAGTATGGTTGAGGGTCCATGCTCTCTGTGTCTCGGCATGCCTTCAAATCATCAAGTGTTCGCATCAACCGCCCTCCTGTTGTGCTGCGAATTTATGCGTCGCAAACAGGACGCCGCCAGAAAAAGACAACCCCGCAGTGACCAAGATCATGCAGAGAATGATGTGCAGGGGGAGTTCAATCATTGGATGCCTCCATCTTGTTGATGCTAATCTTTAAGGTGCGGGGGTCATAGCCCCGGGCAATAAGCTGCTCCAGGACACTCAGGCCCATCTGCTTCTCGCACTCCAGCTTGTATCGAGTTGAGAAGTCAGCCTCTAAGGTCGAATTCATCACGGCACCGAGCAGCAAGTTGACATCCGCCTTTTGGGTGCCTGGACCGTGACAGAGCATTATGTCTTGAGACGTCACGCCATACACGACTTTTATCTGCCCCTCTCTCGCTCGCGGCTGCGCCATCTACTCGCCCTCCCTTTCTGATAGCCACTTCTTGGCAGCCGCCTTCAAGTCATCCGGCCATACCGTCCGCCCGGTCTCTGCCCCCGAAAGAACGGCAGGCGTGACGCCGAACATCTGCGCCATGTCGTAAAGAAGCATGTCAGTTGAAGCGCGCGCCTTGCGCAACTTGACGCCAAGTTCAGTTGGATGCGGGAAAGTAAGCGGCTGACCGTCATATATCGGCATCATTCGCCCTCCCTTTGTGCTTGCACCAATTCTTCGCATTTCTCGTGGGGCGCGCAGCGACCACCGCTTGCCCCGCATCCGTAACCACCGGCAATCATGCGGGGCGTTCTGCGAACGAAGTAGGCCAGCGGGCATTGTGGGTTAGCCATCCTGCGGCTCCCTTATGCTTGTGTTGACTTGGCTTCGAGCCAGCCGTCGTAGGTCCAACCATCGCGCAAAGCTAAGGTGATGTTGTCTACCGTTGTGCAGGCGGGAATGGCCGTGTGCCAAAGTGTGTCGTCAACCGGCCCCTCGCAAATCTCGTCGCGTGTCGCATCCAGGCAGGCCCGCAACCGGTCAATCTCGCGCCGCTGTTGGTCAATCTTCATTTGCTTGATCAACAGCTCATCAGCAGCTCGACCGCAGATATCAGAAACATGGGTCTTGGGGCCGACTTCAGCCAACAATTCATCACGCAATCCCATCTGACTGCTCCTTTGATGCTAAGGCTTTTGATGCCGCAGCTTCACGTTCACGCTGCGCCTTTGCGTTCTGTATCTGGCCCGCTTCAATTTCCTGCCGGTCTTGATATGCGTCGATTGCCTCAGCAGATTGCCCGCCGTAACCATCACCCCAGCCGCGTCCATAATTAGCCATCACTCTTGCTCCTTTTCGTTGTCCAAAATATCCAGCCACTTAGGCAGGACAGCTCCGTCCAATAACGGAAAAACATCCTCTACAATGCGGCCCTCAACGAAGTCAGCCATCGCATCAATCGTGAGAAGGCTCATGTCTGGAAGAGCCTTCGATCTGACGCCGTCTGTTAAGTGTTGGTGGAGTTTGCTGCGAATGTTTCGGGCGGTGTCGCGCGCATGAACATCAGCCTCGGCGGCGGGTATGCGTCTCATTTCGAAATCTCCTTAGTGTTGATGAGGCGCGGCTGTGGGTCGGCCCGGTTAGCGGCGCGCGCCAAACAGTCGGCCATGTCTTGGGGGTTGAAGCTAAACCCCAAGCCAGATGAAAGTGACGCCGCCATGCTTCTAAGCATTTCCCGGTCAATTCTGTCTTGCTGTGCGCTCATCTACTCGCCCTCCTTTGATGCTGCGTATTCGCCAAATTCGGTGTCTTGAAATCTATCGCATTTTTCGCAATATCGACGCCCGTCGTCATTGACTCCAACCCTTAGGCGTCGGCAAAACTTGCACGCCGTGCCGTCGTATTCATTAAAACTCCTTGCCTCATGATCAGCCCACTCCTGATCCTGATACCTAGAAATCGCGCGGCCAAGATCACCCATCCGCCTGGCCCTCCTTTGATTTCGCGACCATTTCGGCCTTGATACGTTGGGCGATGTTGACCCGCGTAGCGCTCACACCGCATTCAATGTTGACGTAATCGACCGCGACCACCTGTTTAACGCCAGGGTAAAACCACAGGAATTTGCAGGTTGACCATTGTTCGCTTGTGAGGCTGTCCAGCTTGCCCCTTGGACCGGCCCGCTCGCGCCGATCAATCATGTTGCGGGCGTTAATGCTGCGCGAAGTCTTGAGGGCCAGAGCCGCGAAATCACGTATCTCGGCCTCTGTAGTGTAAAGCCTTGCGCCACATCCGATCACCTCAATCGGGCAACCTTTGGCGCAGATTTTACGCACCATGTCCGCGGTGTCTTTGGCCCCGCTGCCGATAATCGAGGTCTTGCAGATCACCACAGTGTCACCCGCCTCTAGGGCGTGGTCAATCATGGCGTCTCGGTCCTCGCGGCTGGGCGCTGTGTCAGTAAATACCACGTCGCACTCCGCATCCATCAGAGCCTTCTCTTGCTCCTTAAGGGGCGGGGTGCCTTTGCCGTGATAGGCGTATCCGGTGCGTCTAATTCTATCCATACACCATACATACAGCGCCAACCCTTACACGTCAATTTCATATTTATACATTATGTTAGATAATGCTTGTTGACGAATGTAAGGGAATGTTTTATCAATGGGTAAATGTTAGAGAAACCAAAGGACCCGAGATATGAGCGCGATTGCATTTGAAGACTATCTTTCGGAGGAGCGTAAGCAGGAGATCGCGGAAGCGGCTTTCCGAGATATTTGTGAGGAGAAGTTCCGCCGTGATGCCGAGCGCATTTTCTCAAACGCCG
>CALKJA010000037.1 GCA_937995865.1 uncultured Paracoccaceae bacterium
GGCCAAATTTGTCTACTGGACGACAATTTCGTCTGAGCGCACCATTCCAAGAACATCTCGCGCTTGTTGATCCAAAAGATCTAAGTCCAGATAGTCATCTGAGAGGCGTTGGGTCTTATTTTCCAAGACCGCAATGTCTGATTGCAAAGCAGCATACCGCTCAGCGAGAAGAGCGGCCTCAGCATCAATTTCGGCGCGTTTGAACACGCCAAAATCACCTTGAACCGCAGCAAAGGTAAAATAAGCGCCGAGCGCTAAGCAAATCGTAAAATACGCCAAAGCCCCAATAGCGGGGCGGGCGACGGAAGGTGCTGCCATATCTGCCTCATCCGGCGTCTCATGCGCCGATGAGGCAAGGTACCACATCAACGAATCACTTGGGAAGCCCCTGATTCGCCTCAGTTTGGGGCTATCCGGCGATTGAGGCAGCGTGGATGCTATCAATTGTTCCCGCAATTACGGTGTTGAAATCAAGATCGCTTTGTTTAGCGCTCAAGCCTTCGGTGAGGGCGCGCGAGAAGCTCGCGATCATCCCACCGTTTTTCGATAGCCGGGTATTTGCTTCATCGCGTGCATAACCTCCGGACAAAGCAACCACACTCATGACCTTTGGGTGTTCGATGAGAGGTTGGTATTGACCTGGAACCTCAGGCAGAGTCAGCTTGAGCATTACCTCATGCTCAAGACCGTCGAGGTGGCGCAAGATTTCGTCGCGCAGCATGCTTTCAGCTTGCGCCTTGTCTTCAATGGAAATGGTAATTTCTGGTTCAAGGATCGGAACAAGCCCATGCTCCTGAATCTGTGCGCCGATGGCAAATTGCTGATCAACTATCGCTTTGATTCCAACAGTGTTCGCCGCTGAAATGACCGAACGCATTTTCGTGCCGAATATACCGTGATCAACTGCGCGTGTCAAAACAGCGTCTAACTCGGGCATTGGCTTCATCAACTGAACGCCATTCTCTTCCGCTTCCAGACCTTTATCAACCTTAAGAAACGGTACAACGCCTTGGTTTTCCCAAAGGTAGGCCGCGGATGGTTTGCCGCCCATCTGACGGTCCATTGTCATCTCAAATAGGATTGCGCCGATGACTTTTGCGCCACTGAACGCAGGCGCGTCAACGATCCGTGTCCGCATTGCATGCATCAGGTCAAACATCTCCGCCTCAGACTCATAAGCATCATCTTCGATGCCGTAAAGCTTCAGTGCCTTTGGCGTCGAGCCACCAGATTGATCGAGCGCGGCGATAAAGCCCTGTCCTGCACGGATTTGATCGGCTTGAGTCTGATTGGGCATAGAACTTTCCTTTGCGGTTGTTAGGGTTGCCCTAGGCCGCAAAGGAATGGTTTTCAATTATGGGTGCGCTAACAGTCGTCAAATTAATCCGAAAGTGCTGCAACTCCGGGCAATTCTTTACCTTCCATCCACTCTAGGAAGGCACCGCCAGCAGTCGAAATATAGGTGAAACGCTTTGCTGCACCTGCCTTGTTCAGAGCCGCAACTGTATCTCCGCCACCCGCTACGGTCACAAGATTGCCCATCTGGGTCAGTGTCGCTGCAGCCTCTGCGGCGGTATTTGTAGCGGCGTCAAATGGTTCAAGCTCAAACGCGCCAAGCGGGCCATTCCAGATCAACGTTTTGCAAGCAGCGAATACTTCAGCGACTTTCGCGACGCTTTCTGGCCCGGCATCAAGGATCATCGCATCTTCTGGGCATTCCCCGGCCGGCAGGATCTCGTGAAGGGCGCCTGCGGAGAATTCTCGGGCCACAACAATATCGCTTGGCAAATGTAAATGGCAGCCTGCGGCACTGGCTTTTGCGATGATTTCTAGGGCTGTGTCGGTCATCTCATGCTCAGCGAGACTTTTGCCGACATCGATGCCTTGTGCGGCAAGAAACGTGTTTGCCATACCGCCCCCAATCACAAGATGATCAACCTTGGAAACAAGGTTGCCCAAGAGGTCCAGCTTTGTTGAGACCTTGGCCCCACCGACAACTGCCACAACTGGGCGCACCGGGTTAGACAAGGCCCCTTCCAGCGCTTTGAGTTCTGCGGCCATAAGTCGACCCGCGCAAGACGGAAGGTGCTCTGCAACGCCGGTGGTTGACGCATGAGCGCGGTGCGCGGCTGAAAACGCATCGTTGCAGAATATATCCCCCAAAGACGCAAGAAAGCCCGCCATACGCGGGTCATTTGCTTCCTCCATCGAAGAGAAGCGGGTGTTCTCGACAAGGATCACCGAGTCTTTTGATTGTGCATCAATAAACTCGCGTGACGGACGTTCTACAAAGGTGACGGTGCGGCCAAAGGCGCTTTCCAGCGCCGGAACAAGTTGTTGAAGCGACAGCTCCGTAGAGGGCTTACCCTTGGGGCGGCCAAAATGCGCAAGCAAGACGGGGGTACCGCCCATGTGCAAAATATCTGTTACTGTGGGCACGATCCGCTCAATCCGAGTGGCGTCTGTGACCTTGCCGTCTTGCATCGGAACGTTGATATCCACGCGGGTCAAAACGACCTTACCCGCGATTTCCATCTCATCGAGTGTTTTCCAGGGCATGTCGGTCTCCATCCGTTGCGTGTCTGTGCGGCCCCGTTGCAACGCATACATGGCCAAAGGTCAACAGGGTCCCCTTTTACTTCGCGCTTATCCGTCATACGTATCTCGGCAACATTTAAACGGAGAGGCAACATGGCCGATATCAAAGACCCCGAAAACACCATCCTGATCGAGCTAAAGGGCGGTACTGTCACTGTTGAGCTTTTGCCAGATATTGCGCCTAAGCATGTGGAGCGCATGAAAGAGTTGGCGCGCGAAGGCGCATATGACAACGTGGCTTTCCACCGGGTGATTGATGGCTTCATGGCCCAAACCGGTGACGTGGCCAACGGCAACATGGAAAAGGATTTCAATATCCGTATGGCTGGAACGGGTGGGTCCGATAAGCCAGACTTGCCGGCAGAGTTTTCTGGCATTCCCCATGATCGCGGCACGATCGGTGCTGCGCGGTCCCAAAACCCAGACAGCGCAAATAGCCAGTTCTTCATTAACTTCGCAGACAACCATTTCTTGAACCGTCAATATACCGTGTACGGGCGCGTCACGTCTGGCATGGAACATGTGGACGAGATTCTGCGCGGAGAGCCGCCAATGGATCCAGATTGGATGGTTTCGGTCAAGGTTGCGTCTGATGCATAAGGCGGCGCGTCTTCTGGCGGCCGCTTTATCTTTTATCGCAGCACCTGTGTTTGGCGCAGGGCTGGAGATTGATGTTGAAGGCGCCCATACGTCAGGCACGATCACTGTGGACCTGCTTGAAGATGTCGCTCCAGCGCACGTGGCGCAACTCACGGCGCTTGCGGCGGATGGCTTCTATGACAATGTGTATTTCCACCGCGTGATTGATGGCTTCATGGCGCAGACTGGTGACGGTGAGAACGCCAAAGAGACCGAAAGCTGGGCGCAAGCAATGGAAGCGGGCACGCCACGCCGTTTTGGTACAGGCGGTTCATCCTTAGGCAATATCGACGCCGAATTCTCAGAGCTAGCTTTTGAGCGCGGTGTTTTGGGAATGGCGCGCAGCCAAAGCCCGAACAGCGCCAACAGCCAGTTCTTTATCATGTTCGGCGAGGGTTCCTTTCTGAACGGGCAATACACCGTCGTTGGGCGTGTGACGGCCGGGCTGGACATTTTGGATGATATTAAGCGCGGCGATGCCTCGACCTTCCAAGTCACAGGCGAGCCTGATCTCATGCGCGCAGTGCGTGTAACAGAGTAGGGCCTCAGCAAATTCCCGATAAAGGGGATTTGTCGCTCCTCATAACAAGCGCGTGTGCGGGGGTATCCTCGCATGCGGCATCCTGTCAGGGTTTGATCATGTACTGACGGAGACTGAGACATGCGCAATCTGATCCTTTCCTTTTCCCTTTTCCTAGGCGCATTGCCGAGCCTTTCCTATGGACAGGCGGACCCCGCTGCTGCGCCGCAATTCTGGTCAGTCGAATGGGGCGACACGGATTTCTCAAAGAACGCGATCGATAGCTGGACCGAGGTTCTATCCGGCGGCCCGCCCAAAGATGGCATTCCAGCAATTGACGCCCCTCAGTTTATCTTCGTAGCAGATGAGCGTGATATTGGAGACCGCGAACCGGTCATTACTGTTGAGATTGAAGGCGCAGAACCGCGCGCATACCCAATTCGCTATCTGACATGGCACGAGATCGTAAATGATACGGTTGGCGGACTTCCGATTGCGGTCACATTTTGCCCACTTTGCAACTCTGGGATTACTTTTGATCGGCGTGTCGGCGGGCAGGTGCTGTCGTTTGGCGTCTCTGGCAAGCTGCGCAATAGCGATATGATCATGTATGACCGTGAAACCCAAAGCTGGTGGCAACAAGCAATTGGCCAAGGGATTGTTGGGGTCCAAACTGGTACACAATTGACCAAGCTTCCTTCTTGGATGGAAAGTTGGGCCGAGTTTAAGGCCCGCAACCCCGATGGTATTGTCATGGCTGAGCCAACCGGTTTTCAACGGCCCTATGGTCAGAATCCTTATGAGGGTTATGACAGTTCTGATCGTCCGTTTCTATTCAACGGAGAAATGCCACCCCACGGCATTGAGCCTTTGGAACGAGTTGTGCGGGTTGGAGATCGCGCATGGCCTTTGACGCGGCTCGCAGAGACCGAGGAAATTACAGAGGCAGGTGTCCGGATCACATGGCGCGCTGGACAGGCTTCGGCACTTGATAAGCGCTCAATCAAGGTGAGCCGCGATGTGGGCACAGTCCGGGTTTTTGATGCGGAAACCGGAGAGAACTTGCCCCACGATGTCATGTTTGCTTTTGCCTATCATGCGTTTTGGCCAAACGGCGACTGGATGCTTGGCGGCTAGGTCTTGCCTTGGTCTGGGATTTTGTTAGCTGTTCCTTCGAAACAATCGACACCTGTAGAGGGACTGCGCCATGTCACACCTTGCCATCTATCCCAGCCTTGAGGGGCAGACGGTCCTGTTGACTGGTGGAGCGGGCGGAATTGGCGCCGAGATTGTGCGCGGTTTTGCACGGCAGGGTGCAAAAGTGGGGTTTGTAGATCTTGATGAAACTGCCGCCGCTGAGGTCGCTCAAGAAACGGGCGCACAGTACGAGATTGCAGATCTGCGCGATATAGAAGCGCTTCAGACAGCGTTTGCAAACCTTATCAAGGACTTGGGCGCGCCCAAAGTGCTTGTGAACAACGCCGCCCGCGATGACCGGCATGATTGGACGGACGTAACGCCAGACTATTACGATGAGCGGATTGCTGTGAACTTAAAGCACATGTTCTTTGCGACCCAAGCCTGTGCACCTGAGATGATCAAATCCGGACAGGGTGGGTCGATTATCAATATGGGGTCAAACTCATGGTGGGAAGCCTCGGGCGGGATGCCGGTCTACACGACGTCTAAATCCGCTGTGCATGGCATGACCCGCTCCTTTGCACGGGATCTCGGCCCTCACCGAATCCGGTGCAACACAGTCGTTCCCGGTTGGATCATGACCGAGCGCCAAAAAGAACTTTGGGTGACAGAGGAAGCCCTAGATAGGCACCTCTCAAATCAATGCACACCCGATCCTATTCAGCCCTACGAGGTTGCAAATATGGTGCTGTGGTTGGCAGCGGATGACAGTTCCGCGTGCACGGCGAATAACTTCTTTGTTGAAGCAGGCAGTGTCTGATTACCATATCCTAACATAGTGAACGCGCTCTGACGCAACGGCGCGGTGGTGTTGAACCCGGTGCTCTGGCACTGGTTGGGTAAATGACGTGCGCGTCACCTGAACAACCAAAAGGGAGGATGCCATGACCGGCACTGCGACATTCGATTTCACCGGCAAGACTGTTTTTGTTGTTGGGGGAACCTCCGGAATCAACCTTGGCATTGCACAGGCATTTGCAGCCGCGGGTGCACGAGTAGGTGTTGCCTCCCGCAAGCAAGACAAGGTTGATGCAGCAGTGGCTACCTTGGGCGAGGGTGCGTTGGGCTATGCCTTTGATGTGCGAAACTTTGAGGATGTCGCTGCCGCGCTGAATGATTTTGCCGCGCAGGCCGGCAAGATCGACGTTGTGATTTCAGGGGCGGCCGGCAACTTCCCCGCGCCAGCGGTTGCGCTTTCCCCCAATGGTTTCAAGTCAGTAATCGACATTGATTTGATGGGCACGTTCCATGTGATGCGCGCCGCGCACCCCAATATGGCGCGCCCCGGTGCGCTTATTAACATCAGTGCACCGCAAGCGGTTCAAGCGATGCCGTTCCAAGTGCACGTCTGCGCGGCCAAGGCAGGCGTTGATATGATTACCAAATGTTTGGCCATCGAATGGGCCCCTGATGATCTTCGGGTGAACTCGGTCATTCCGGGTCCGATTGACGGGACCGAAGGCATGGACCGCCTCGCGCCGACAGAAAAGATGCGGGAAAAGGTTGTTCAATCGGTGCCGATGAAGCGGATGGGCAACCCAGAGGACGTGGCGTTGGCCTGTATGTTCCTAGCGTCGGACGCCGGGCGCTACGTTAATGGACAGATCCTTGCAGCCGATGGCGGCTGGGTTGCGGGTGGCGTGACGCTGCCGATGTAAACGAGGCGCGCGGTGGGGTTACGAACGGCCTCCGCGCGGTTGAATCGTGCAATTCGCAACACGCACAACCCATACACAACCCATACACAGCGCGTGCATACGCCAAACGGGCTATGGCCGGTGAGTCGAGAGGTTAATCAGACCCCGCGCCCAGGGAAATTTTCTTCTGGGATGAGTTGGGAAATCTCATCCATGATGGGTGCTGGAAGAGCTGTCGCTTGCGCGTTTGCTTGAACCTGAGCGACAGACGATGCGCCCGGGATAGGTACAATCTCGATCCCCTTTAAGTTGCCGTTCGCCAACAGCCAGCCTAGTGCGCCTTGGGCCAGAGTGCGGCCATCTGATGTCAGCAGCTCGCGAATGGCATCCAGCCTTGCGGCAAAGCGCGGAGTGACGCCGTCATCGGCAAACCAATCCATGCCGGAATGAGTGTCCTTGCGGACGTCGCCCTCGGGGAGAGCCGCGCTGTCAAAGCGACCTGCGAGCACGCCCATAGCGAGGGGCGAGCGGATAAGGTGCGTGAGGCCGCCGGTGTGGGGGAGCAGATCTTTGGCGGAATAGAACACGTTCATCATGCATTCGATATGGCGTGCTCGTGGGAAGTCCATCAGCAGCGCGGCCTTGTCAGGGAAATCTGTGGACCAGCCGAAAGAGCCGATGGTGCCAGCGTCGATTTCGCGGTCGAGCGCCTCCATAATCGGCCGCGCCTCATCTACCGTCGTCTCATTGGGGTGAAGAAGGACAACATCGATATGGTCGCGTTGGAGCCGGCTTAGGCTTTCGTGCACCTGTGCCTGAATATCGTTTAGCCGGAACCCGGTGATTTCGCTGGTACCTTCGTTGATGCCGAGGCCAATCTTGGTGACGATTTGGACGTCTTGGGCTTTGAGGGTTTCGCCGATGATGCGTTCACCATTGCCTGCGCCATAAGCTTGGGCCGTGTCAAACAGCGTGATGCCTGCCTCAACTGCGGCATGCAGGATACGGTCTGCGTCCTGTGGCTTGCAAGTTGTGTAGCCGACGCTTGCGCCGTTTGCGGTCATAGCACCTGAGAGGGGCCAGCAGCCTAGTCCGATTTGGGTCATGGGTGTCTCCTTTGATCTGTGTGTCGCTGGAAAAGCGTCGCCTTGAAATGAAGGGATGTGTAAGGATAATTTCATGAATGAAATGAACTGGGATGATCTGCGGCTGTTTCTGGCTGTGGCGCGGGCAGGTGGATTGGCTGGCGCGTCGGGGGCGACGGGTGTGTCGCGTCCAACCTTGGGGCGGCGGATGCTCACACTCGAGGCTGCGTTAGGTGCGGAGCTGTTTGTGCGCGAGGCACGCGGGTATCGTTTGACCCAGGCCGGTCAGCGCTTAGTTCAGCGCGCTGAGGCAGCTGAGGAGGCGTTGGCGCCGATCGCCGCGGGACAGCCCCTAGTCAAGATCTCGGCCGGGGCTTGGGTGACTTGGTTACTGTGCCGGAACGCGCCGCGTTTGATGGTGGCGGATGTGCAGCTGCGGTTTATTGCGGCGGACCATCATTCTGACATTGCGCGGCGTGAGGCCGTGATTGGGGTGCGCAACAGACGGCCCCATCAGGTTGGGCTAGCTGCGCAGCAGCTGCGCGAGGTGCGGTTTGCCATTTACGGCGATGGGCCTTGGGCGGCTGTGCAGGGGCCGACGCCGTCGGCTGCTTGGGTTGCAACGCAGGCAGGCGCGCGAATTGAGGTGACAGGCGCACGATCCGCCTTGGATCTTGTTCAGGCCGGGGTCGCTCGCGCTGTATTACCGTGTTTCGTCGGGGAGGTTTTGGGGCTGGAGGGGCAGGGTGTGGACGCGCTGACCCATGAGCAGTGGCTGGTAAGCCATGCGGAGGCGCGTCATGACGCCCCGGTGCGCCGCGTTCTGCGACAAGTGCGTGCTGTTTTGATGGCATAGAAAAAGGGCCGCCCTGTCGGACGGCCCCTTTTTTCATTACTTGGGTGGATTACTCCCCCGCGACAACATCGTCTTGTGTTGTGGCAATGCCAGCTTTCTCACGACGTGCGTCGTTATAGATTGCTTTCACAAGGGCCACAGCCTGAAGCACCATCACCACCGAGAAGGGCAGCGCCCCGATAACCATGGCTGTTTGGATAGCTTTCAGTCCCCCGCCGCCAGCGCCACCTGCGATCAACAATGCCGCAACAACAGCACCCAAAGCGATACCCCAGAAGTAGATATGGGGCTTGGCCTTAGGGCCTTCGTCACCGGCTGCGTTAATGGTGTTGACGATCAGAACCGCGCTATCCGCTGTTGTGACAAGGTATGTCAGCAGTAGAACAACGATCACGAGCGACATCAAGTAACCCAGAACGTCTGAGAGCATGAAATTCACTGCGGCAAAGATTTTGTCACCGTCAGATGCACCAGTGATTGCACCATTGGCACCACCAGTCAGTTCCAGATCAATCGCTGTACCACCGGCCCATGTGAACCAAACAAAGCACATCAACGATGGAACGACAATCGCGCCTATAACGAATTCGCGGATCGTACGACCTTTGGAAATCCGTGCAAGGAAGAGACCAACGAAGGGTGCAAAAGCGATCCACCAAGCCCAGTAGAAGACGGACCAAGCACCTTGCCAGCCAGACAAACGGCTCTCGGTTGCGGCTGAGTAAACAGCTCCAACATCCGCCTCAGAAAGACCAGCAGCAGAAGCAGGCAACCCCTCAGTGAAGGATCCCAACGAACCCCAAGGGCTTTGCGCCGATGATAGGACCGAAGCCAGATCTTCTGCCGGAAGTGCTTTGACCGCTTCAGGAAGTGCAGCGGCCAATGTGTCTGCTGGAACGGCTGTCCAGACTGTCACCAACATCATAGGCAAAGCGATGATATAGTCGAACAAGCCGACAAGCAGTGCCTGAAGGCCAAAGAACGTCGACCCGAAGATCAAGAAGAACGCCAAAAGGAAGATCGACAGACCCATGTTCAGGTTCGACAGCCACTTGATGCCTTTGCCAACACCTGACAGCGCTGACAATGTGGACAGCCCCATGATCACAACGATAGCAACCAGAACACCCGTTGTGTTTGCGTTGCCGCTTTCGTTCATCAAGCCGTTGATGCCAATACGCTGCATGCCCGCAACGAACTGCTCAACACCAAAGCCTAGCGTCTGAGCAACGCCAAGGATCGTGGCCACAACAGCTACGATGTCGATGATGTTGCCCAATGGACCGGCAAGAGCCTTGCCAAAGAGCGGCGTAAGCGACGAGCGCATTGTAAGAGGCAGACCACGACGGTAGCAGAAGAAGCCAAGGGCCAAGCCAGCAACCGCGTAGCAAGCCCATGCGCCCACGCCCCAGTGCAGGAATGACCATTTATAGGCGCTGCGGATCGTCTCTTCGGTTCCACCGGGAACCAAGCCTTTGATCACATCGGGGTTGTTGCCAAAGTGGTAAACTGGTTCCGCAACCGCCCAGGTCAACATGCCCACGCCGATCCCGGCGCCGAACATCATTGAGAACCAAGAGAAGTTTGAAAACTCTGGTTTGTCGCTCTCCAGACCCAGCTTAAGCCGCCCAGCCGCAGGCCAGACCGCAAGCACACCGCACAAGATCACGAAAGACGAGACGATGTAGACGTACCAGTACGCGGTGTTGGACAGGATGAAGCTGTTGATCGAATTAAGTACCGTGCCAGCCTGTTCTGGAAAGACGACGGCCCAGATCACGAGGGCCGCAATGATTATTTTTGAGATTACGGCGACGCTGGATGAAAAACCGGAGTAGAATCCGCTGGTCGCTGTTTTGATGTCCAAGTCCATCAAAGGCGGTTTGAGTGACATTTACTGTTTCCTGTTGTTATATTTATTAGGCAACTTGATCACGAAAGTATCATTAGTGCTAAGGAAAAGTGACTTTTCGGGGGACTCAAGGCCACGTTGTCGGATTTAGAATGGGAAACTGTGAAATTCCTCATGGTTTTTTCACTTTATTCGGCGGTGTTTAGGAGAGACGTGTTGCGGGTTTCGACATCTTGGGAATCGTCTAGGGTGGGGAAAACATGACTGTTGCTGCTCAAGAAACTGAAGGACGGTATCAAAATGAAACATGTATTTCTCTCAGTTGGTTTCTTTTGCTTTGCTGCCTCGGCTGTGGCTCAGGCGCCCCAAGGTAGTTTTTGTCCCGGCGACTATTCAGTCGTGTCCGGGAATGTGACCGGCTATTCCGCCGGCAAAGTCATGGAGCTTGTCCGAATCCGGAACGAAGGAACCGCCCGTCTTGTAGCGAGCAGCTGCACGCAGGCCGCGCTCACCTTGCAAGGGCGCTCTATTGCACTGACCCGTGCCCCGGGCGCTGCGATTTGGTCAGCTCAGACGCCGGGCGGGGGAGGGATGCTCGATCTAGAATTTTCGACACAATCGCCACGTAATGTCTTGTCTCGGATGACAACCTCGGATGGAACATTGCGGGTTAATCGTGGGTCACGGTTAACGCTTCAAAATGCTGTGGGGGATCCGATCTTGGGATGTGATCCAGAGGATCAGACCCCGTCGACCGCCCAAGAGGCGATTGGTGCCGATTTCATTACGGCATCTGGGTGGAAGAGCGCCGAAGGATACGAGCCGTTGGATTATGTCCGCGCGGAGGTGACGGACCTCGGTGATGCCGAGGCGGGGGATAAGGCAAGCTTTACAGTTACAGTACCGCTCAGCTTGGATATGGCGGCACTCCCTGCGCTGGAAGGCGATGATTTTTTGGTGGCGTCTTGTAGCGGCAAGCTTCTAGTTCCGACCCGCAAGCTCCTGAGCATAAAAGTGTTTCCGGTTGACCCGGGGTATTCGGCATTCGCGCGAATTGTGGATGTGGAAACCAGCCGGATTGAGATCCAGGCAGAAGGTCAATCGGATGGTCAGACCCCGGCCGATGCCGTGGCCGCCATGGTGGCCGCGTATAACGGCATCGGGGCCCCAGTCACGCGACGCGCGGGGCCCTTTGCCGGTGAATGATGATCAGCCGAGCTGGACCAATGCGTGACGTTTCTTGCCTGCGCTGAGCTTGATCGGTGACGCCAAGTCAGCGGCTGTGAGCATGATGCCGGCATTTGTCAAAGGCTGATCATCTAAGCGGGCGCCATTTTCGGCAATCAAGCGTTTGGCTTCTTTGCCGGACTTGGCGAGGCCGGATTTCACCAAAGCCTGAACGATGGAAAGACCGTCCCCTAATTCATCAACTGTGAGGGTCAAGGTTGGTAGATCATCGCCAACACCACCCTTTTCGAACACCTCGCGCGCGGTGGCTTCAGCAGCCTGAGCGGCCTGCGCCCCATGCAAAAGACCTGTGACCTCATTGGCCAGAATGATCTTTGCCGCATTGATCTCAGAGCCGCCAAGCGCGCCAAGCCGCTCACACTCGTCAACGGGCAGCTCTGTGTAGAGCTTCAAGAACCGTCCAGTGTCAGCGTCTGTCGTGTTGCGCCAGAACTGCCAGAATTCATAGGCGCTGAGTAGATCCCCATTAAGCCAAATCGCACCCGAAGCGGACTTGCCCATCTTCTTGCCATCCGAAGTCGTCAAGAGCGGCGTGGTCATGCCAAAGATCTGATGGTCCAGCACACGCCGGGTAAGATCGATCCCGTTTACGATATTGCCCCATTGGTCCGAACCGCCAAACTGCACGACGCAATCATAGCGGCGGTTCAGTTCCAAAAAGTCATAGGCCTGAAGGATCATATAGTTGAACTCAAGGAACGAAAGTGATTGCTCCCGGTCAAGCCGGGACTTCACGCTTTCAAAGCTCAACATCCGGTTGACGGAGAAATGCCGACCGATGTCCCGCAGGAAGCCCAAATAGTTCAGTCCATCTAGCCACTCAGCGTTGTTCAACATCAAAGCGTCTGATGGGCCATCGCCATAGGTGATGTAATTCGCGAACACGCTTTTGATACCGGCGATATTGCTATCGATCTGTGCATCGGTCAGCAGCGGTCGTTCATCCGCACGGAAAGATGGATCACCGACCTTGGTCGTACCGCCCCCCATAAGGGTGATCGGCTTGTGTCCAGTTTTTTGCAGCCAGCGCAGCGTCATGATCTGGATCAGCGATCCCACATGCAGGGACGTCGCGGTTGCATCAAAGCCAATATAGCCCGGCACCACGCCTTTGATCAAAGCCTCATCAAAGGCCTGATAATCTGTGCAATCGGCCAGATAGCCGCGCTCCATCATCACACGCATAAAGTCTGACTTGGGATGGTATGTCATGGCGCTTGCTCCGATAGCCGTTCCGGGCCAGACGTATAGGCGGGAAAGCAAGGCAGGAAAAGCCATGAAGAGCGCAGATGTAATGCGAGTGCTGGGCACAATGTCAGGAACGTCACTTGATGGGGTGGACGCAGCCGAAATATGGACCGACGGCATAGAGATCAGCCGCTTTGGTGCGTCACGGTTCCGCGCCTACGCACCTGCGGAGCAAAAGGTATTGCAAGCCGCTTTAGGGGCGTGGCGGGCCGATGATGCGGCGGCTTTGGTGGAAGCTGCGCATGGCGAGTTGTTGAGCGCTTTTGAACAACCTGATTTGGTCGGGTTTCACGGACAGACCCTCGCCCACGACCCTGCGCGCAGCGCGACCTATCAAGCCGGCGATGGCGCGCAACTGGCGGAAGCGCTGGGTTGGCCGGTTGCATGGGATTTTCGCAGTACTGACGTGAAGATGGGCGGGCAGGGTGCGCCGCTTGCCCCGTTCTACCATTGGGCCTGTGCGCGTTGGGCGGGATGCGAGCAGCCTGTGGTCTTTCTCAACCTCGGGGGGGTCGGCAACATGACTTGGGTCGATCCGCAAAGCGATGCGCCAGAGGCACCGGGCGTGTTGCTGGCCTTTGATACTGGGCCGGCCAACGCGCCACTGAATGACGCTATGCAAGCCCGCACCGCGGCCGCACTGGACGAGAATGGTGCTCTTGCCCGCACGGGTACGGTCGATATGAAGGTCATCCATCGACTTCTAGAGCACCCGTATTTCAAAAAACTCCCACCCAAATCCCTAGACCGAGATGCCTTTACCGACGTCCTTGTGACGGACCATTTGAAGGACGCAGATGCAGCCGCAACTCTGACAGCAGCGGTGGCTGCATGTGTAGCGCTTGCACTTGAGCATTGCCCTAAACCACCGACGCGCCTGTTCGTAACGGGCGGTGGACGGCACAACGCGACGATGATGGACATGATAGCCGCCGCAAGCCCCTGTGGCGCAGAGTCTATAGAAGCGATTGGCTTAGACGGCGATATGCTTGAAGCTCAGGCTTTTGGCTATCTTGCTGCGCGTATCAAACGCGGTTTGCCCACAAGCTGCCCTTCTACGACAGGGGTTCCGGCGATCGTTGGAGGCGGCATTCTTTCTTATCCGGGCGAACACTAATGCCTCAATGATCGTTATATTTATGCGCGTGGAATATCGAAATCGGGGGGTGCCAGTTCAAAGCGCGAGAATTCAAACCCTGGCGAAACAGTGCAGCCCACAAGCGTAAAGGCGCCCGTGCTGCGGGCGGCCTGCCACGCGTTCGGTGGCACAATGTGTTGCGGGGCGTGACCTGCGGCAAAGTCGGGGCTAAGCACATGTTCAGAAGCTGGGCCTGCATCACTGTCAGAGAGTGAAAGGATGAGAGGCGCGCCTGCGTAGTAGTGCCAGATCTCAGCCGCATCAACGCGGTGCCAATGGCTGGCTTCGCCGTCCTTAAGCAAGAAGTAGATGCAGGTTCCTGCAGAGCGCCCATTGTCTTCGGACCCAGTCTGCCACGTTTGGCGATACCACCCGCCTTCGGGGTGCGGGGATAGGTTTAGCGCTTCAATTAGCTGTTCTGCGGTCATGCTTCGCCCTTCCCAAGGATGCTGTCTCCGTTGTTTATGTGAGTTTGTACGCAACCAAGCTGGGCGCAAGGGGGCACGTGTGCTTCAATCTGTATTCTGGGTCCCCGGCGACAAGGAGAAAACGTGAAGGCGCAAAATATCATCATCGGAGCGGGGATAATTGGAGCGGCCATCGCACAGGCTTTGACCGCTCGAGGCGAAGGCGTATTGGTGATCGATGCAGGGCAGCCGGCAAGCGGCGCCACGGGCGCGTCTTTTG
>CALKJA010000038.1 GCA_937995865.1 uncultured Paracoccaceae bacterium
CCGTTCGATCTGGCTGACCATACTGCGAGACACGCCCGACAATTTGGCCACAGCATCAAGAGACAACCCCTTGGCGCGGCGCGCGGCTTTTAGTCGGGTTGGCAGGAGAGATAATATTGCGTCGGTGTTTTCCATAATAGCGGATGATACCGAATTGCAGACATGCGCTGCAAGGAAGAACGTCTCTAGAAATATGTTCTTTCCCCAAATCTGGGTCCGCCCGCGCCAACAAATGTCAACGCAGGCGGATTGTTTTAAAAGGCCGGCCTTAGAGGTCGCTTACTTCCGCGATGTCCACACCAAGTGCTTTTGCAACGCCGAGAGCATAGGCAGGATCTGCACGGTGGCAGTTGCGGAGGTGACGGTGCTGGATTTCAATCCGTGCGCCGCCGAGGCTGCGACCCGTGTTTTCGAACAAAACCTGCTGCTGCTCTGGAGACATCAAACGGAACAGGTTGCCTGGCTGAGAGTAATAGTCATCGTCTTCCCGGTGGTTCCAATGATCTGCCGCGCCCTCAATCGTCAAAGGTGGTTCGGAGAAATCTGGCTGCTCTTGCCATTCACCGTGCATGTTTGGCTCGTATCCAATACGGGATCCGGCATTGCCATCAATGCGCATGCCGCCATCGCGGTGGTACGAATGGACGGGGCAACGTGGTGCATTCACTGGAATTTGGGCATGGTTGACACCCAAGCGGTGCCGTTGCGTGTCGCCATAGGAAAAGAGACGCCCTTGAAGCATTTTGTCCGGTGAGAAGCTAATCCCCGGCACCACGCTGGACGGTGCGAATGCGGATTGCTCGACCTCAGCATGGTAATTTTCAGGGTTACAGTTCAATTCCATCTCGCCCACTTCGATCAGTGGATAATCTGCGTGCGGCCAGACTTTGGTCAGGTCAAATGGGTTAACGTGATAGCTGCCCGCATCCTTCTCTGGCATGATTTGAACAGAGAGTGTCCACTTTGGGAAATCCTTGTTCTCGATGCTTTCGTACAGATCGCGCTGGTGGCTTTCGCGATCCTCAGCAACCACTTGCGCCGCTTGTGAATCGGTCAGGTTTTTGATGCCTTGCTGCGTTTTAAAGTGGAACTTGACCCAATACCGTTCATTGTCGGCATTGATGAAGCTAAAGGTGTGACTACCGAAACCATCCATGTGGCGGTAGGTTGCAGGAAGCCCGCGATCCGACATCACGATCGTGACTTGGTGCAAGGCTTCGGGCAGGTTGGTCCAGAAATCCCAGTTGTTGTCGGCGCTGCGCATGTTCGTACGTGGATCACGTTTTACCGCGTGGTTCAGGTCAGGAAATTTCATAGGGTCACGCAAGAAGAAGACAGGTGTGTTGTTACCAACCAGATCCCAGTTGCCCTCTTCGGTGTAGAATTTCACTGCGAACCCACGAATATCGCGTTCTGCATCTGCAGCGCCGCGTTCCCCAGCCACAGTTGAAAACCGTAAGAACATATCGGTCTTCTTACCAACCTCAGAGAAAATCTTGGCACGTGTGTATTTGGTGATGTCATTCGTTACCGTAAAGGTCCCAAAGGCCGCCGAACCCTTGGCGTGCATACGGCGTTCAGGGATCACTTCGCGGTCGAAGTGCGCCATTTTCTCAAGAAACCAAACATCCTGAAGCAAGGCCGGGCCGCGTGGTCCCGCCGTCATAATGTTTTGATTGCCTGGTACAGGTGCTCCGAAAGAGGTCGTTAGTTTTGGCTGTTTAGTCACGTCTATTTCCTAGTATTTTGAGAGCCGCAAATTGCGACCAGTTAGTTTTTGCTGTGGTTAAGAGAGAAATTGTCCTGACCGTTTCAAAAGCTCGGTTCGGGGTTCGCAGGTTGCAGGTTGCTGATTGTTTTCCCGCAGGCTCCTGTTTCGGTGTGTAGGTTTCCTAACGATATGATGTTGGGCGTATTTTGTTGCGAAAGCACGAGGATGGCTGCTGCTACCGCAAACAGCAGTACCGTTTCCACGCAAACAATAACGAGCGCTGCGCCTCCGACGTGACCCAAGCTTTTTAGTGAGGTTTTCATCCCGATACCGACAATACCTATCACCAGCAGCCATGTTGAGATTGCCGCGAACAACGCCCGGATCGGTTCAGGCAGGACACCCAGACTGTTGATCGCAATCGCAATTGCGAACCCAATGACAAACCAAGGAACACCACTGCGATTGCCTCGCTCTGTTTGGCGACGGAACGCGAATGAGATCGCGATAATTATCGGAACAAGAAGTGATACGCGAAACAGCTTAATGAGGGTTGCGGTGTTGCCTGCTTCTTCGGAAACAGAGAAGCCTGCCCCGACAACTTGCGCAACATCGTGAATTGTTAACCCCAATAGGATGCCAATGTGCTGGTCGTCCAAGCCCAAACCTTGCCCCAAAATTGGATAGACAATCATTGCAATTGTGGAGAGCGTTGTGACAGCGACCACAATGAAGGCGGTATCGCGTTCTTTAGTCTCAGACACGGGCAACACCGCTGAAATGGCCAAGGCCGCTGAAGCCCCGCAGATACCGACGGCCCCGCCGGACAAAACGCCGAACTTGATATCTTTTCCAAATAGAAACGAGACGGCAATCCCAATCGATATGGTGAAGATCACGCCGCCCATAACGAGGCCAATTGTTTCCAGCCCTAGATCGCCAATGTCGGTCAGCGTGATCCGCAGGCCCAGCAACGCAACGCCCAGTTTCAACAGATCCGTCGCCGCGAACTTTATTCCCGCCGCGGCTTTCTCATCGTCCACCAAGAAATGCAGACTTAACCCCAGAAGAAGAGCAAATAGCATAGTTGGTGCGGCGTAGTGATCTGAAAGAAACCGTGCCGCAGTTGCAACGATTAAGCAGATCAACACCCCTGGCATGAGGTGCGCGGCTTGCCAGTTTTTCATCTTGACTAAACCTGACTGTTTTCAAAGTAAGGAAGCAGCCCGGTATTGGGATGGCAGTTGAAATATAGAAATTCAGCGTCGTCACTCAGAACATAAATTTCATGGTATGTTTTGAGCTCCAGATTTTCCTGAAATTTTTTTCGCTCGGCTAGTGCTCTTGTATAGATCGCCAAGTGGGATGGATGGTGTTCGGCCCATTGTTCAAGGTGACTGAAGCTTAGGAAGAAACCTAATGAGAACGCTTCCGGGGCTTCGGTCCCGTCGGTGTTCAAATAGCTGACTTGCCGAAGCGATGCACAGCCAGTCTCCGCAGGATTATCGCGTAAGTACTGCATGCCTTCGTCAAGTTTAGGGGCTAAGTTATTTTGGTAGCTGTCCAGTTGCTCTTCGCCGCATGACGCCCATGAGACGCCAGATCGAATGACACAAAGATTGTTTGGGAAGCCCTCGACGCGTAACAGCTTGCCACGTGTGTCGCGATCCGTATTGACGGTCAGGCTTTGATCATCGACAGGCCCAAGACTGTCATATGCCGAGGCGGCAAAGCGATCTCTTGCTGCACCCCAATATGCGCTTTCTCCAATCGGTTCGATTGTGGAATAGGGACAGGCTGACAGACCACGAAGGTACTCTTTAAATGCGATTGTTTCGCGGTAAGGCGTTGGCACCGAAAAGGTTTCAAACCAATAGCCGTTATCCGCCTCTTTCGGGTCTTGTGTTGCAAGCCAGGCATCAAAACCCTCACGCCAAGCATTATAGCTGATAGGGTCAAGCCAATAGGCAACCGTGAAAATATTCTTCGCGCCTTGGGGGTCAGTATACTGTGCAGCATCGCGATGATCGGGGGCGTTTTGGCTCGCAAAGAACTTGCGCACAAGGCTTTGAAAACCGTCTACTTGGCCCTGTTGGCCAAACACGACGAACCGAACATAGCTCACCGAAGAATCCAACGAGGAAGAGTATCTTTGCACCACAGGGCAATGATCGTCAGGCTTACGCATAGGGTAGATACGAGTGGGCTTCGCGTTATTCATGCTAAAGCATCACCGGAAAAAATTTGGATAGGCAGCAGTATGACGCGCCCAAGAGCCAACCAGGATCGCGACCGCACCCTCACAACAACACCAGAATTCCGATAGAAATGGCTAGATATGCGGCCGCCAATACGATCGCAAAAGCGGACAAGAATCCTAAAGGGGTCATGTTATTTCCTCGGAGTGTAGTGTTCTGTCATATTCCATAATTTAGAACAGC
Organism: uncultured Paracoccaceae bacterium; assembly: GCA_937995865.1. Taxonomy (GTDB): domain Bacteria; phylum Pseudomonadota; class Alphaproteobacteria; order Rhodobacterales; family Rhodobacteraceae; genus Shimia_B. The sequence continues at coordinate 4,153 of CALKJA010000038.1, forward strand.
TTTCCAAAACTGTCAACAGCACTTGAAGGCTAGAATTCCAAAGTGCCTAAATTGCCACCGAATGGGACGACGTAGAGTCAGGACTCCTAGCTAGCTGTGATGAAAAGGCAGATCGGGCGGCCGCTGGCGTCCACTGCCCTGCAGCGGTTTGCGTGCAAACCATGGGTGGGGGTAAAGGCATGCAGCTTGGTGTTCATTCCACCCTCGGGCGGGCCAATCAGGCGTCCATACCCCCCTTTTTCAACGGCAGGCTTGATGCGGTGCGTCATCAACGCGTACCCGACCTCGGTTCTTGGGAAAGAACGGCCGAAGCCGCTCCATCTGCGCTTCCGTAAACCAATAGAGATTACTTATCTGCCCCCAAATCATCGGGCTTCGCGAATCACGATAACAACGCGGCATCAAGCCGATGAATGGGTCCTGAGCCTAGCGTCACTCATCATTGCTTATAAGCGTTTGACTCTACATTTTTAGAACGTGATACCAAATAATGGAAAGTCATTGACACGGCGCACCTCGAGTATAGTATTGAGCAGCGATGCACCCCCTATTGGAGGAAGCTTTGGATAAATCGGTAGTAAAAGCGTTCAACGTCCTCGAGGTGTTGGCTCGCAGCGAGCTCCCAATGGGGGTAACGGTTCTGTCTGAGAGCACTGGCTTGGGAAAAAGTAACGTTCATCGGTTGCTGCAGACTTTTATTGAGCTGGGTTACGTTGAAACAAGCGGATCGGGCAATTATCGAGCAAGTCTACGCTTGTGGGAATATGGTAGCCTCGTCGTTTCTAGGCTTAACGTACGGCATCTGGCGCGACCGATGATGGAGGACTTGGCGCGAATAACGCGCGAAACCGTTCACCTTTCAGAACTCCAACGCGGAGAAGTTCTTTACCTCGACAAAATCGAGAGCTCAGAGCCAGTCAGAGCATACACACAATTGGGTGGCCGCGCGCCCGCCTATTGCACGGCAACGGGCAAGGCGATGTTGGCGTTCGGAGATCCTGGGGTATGGCGGAGCACCCTGGCGGATGCCGAAGTGTTTACCCAAAAGACGATCAGCACGTTTGAGAGATTTGAGGCTGAAGCGTCCCGCATACGGACCCAAAAATATGCAATCAACCGCGGTGAATGGCGAACCGATGTTCTGGGGTTGGCCGCACCGATTGTTGACGGGAATGGCAAGGTCGTTGCCGCAATCGGAATTTCCGGCCCGGCC
>CALKJA010000039.1 GCA_937995865.1 uncultured Paracoccaceae bacterium
ACACGCTGCCATTAACACCCGGCGAGTGGTCCCAATGGGGCAATCCGATTGAAAGCGAGACAGCGTTTCACGACATCAAAGACTATTCACCCTACGACAACGTCACCGCCCAAGACTATCCCGCGATGTTGGTCACCGCTGGCGTGTCCGACCCGCGCGTGACCTATTGGGAACCAGCGAAATGGGTTGCCAAATTGCGGGCAACCAAGACCGACAACAATATCCTGATGTTGCGGACGAATATGACCTCGGGCCATTTTGGCAAATCCGGACGGTTCGCAATGCTAGAGGACGCAGCCCGATCATACGCCTTCGCGCTCAAGGCCACAGGACAGACATAGGGGACGCGCTGGGCAGGGCCCTATTCGGGAAAGCGTCGTTCCAATTACGGCGTTCCGCCTTTAACCTGAGACATCGCGCATCACTTTTCGCGTAGGGCCGAAGGGAGAGGCAGCGAAACAGTGATTCAGGTTTAAGGCGGAATGCTTTAGAAAGACGCTTGCGCATATTTTTACGAAACCTGCTGCGCGCTTGCCTCATACAGATGGTAAGGTGATCGTCACGGACGACCGTCCTGTTCAATATTTGCCGTTTGCGGCACTGGCAAAAAATTGGCAAGATGCGAGACAGAACCGACCTTGGTTTTCGCTCTTCGCTGACGCAGAATATGCCCGCAGTTGCGGCACGCTTCTTGCTGCATTGCAGTCGATGTCGCCAAACCGGTCATTGATTTACACCTCTCCTTTAGGATCTAAAAGAGCTGAAATGTCAGAAGGAGTCGTGTGTTTTAATAATTTACCCTCGGGAGTTACCGTCTCACTCAGCGTACGCAATAGCGGCACCCAGATACCACCGTCCCAATATTCGCGACGCTCCTTCTGGAGATGGTCGGGACCGCTTCGAAAGTGGAACATACTAGGCATCATTCCGCGTAAAGCCACTTCAGCCCGCGCGCACTCTAGATGCTCTTCCAGCGGCCTCTCGTCTACTGTACAAGACTCGGCTATGGTTCCAAGGGGGTGTTTAGACGGTCGAATAGCTATTTGATAGCTAAGAATCCCTCGAAAGATACGTATTTCATTACCGTCATAACATCCTGGAATCCGGCCTTCTGTAATAGATCCAGATTTCCTCCTGTTGAAAAAGGTTCAAGGACCCCTTTGAGGCTGCGCGACTTAGACAGGATTTGACCCGCATCATACCCTTGGTCGATCTTATAGTCGACATAAAGGCTCGACATGATGTCCTGGAATCTCGCGTCTGGCGCTCTTACTTTTTCGAACAGAAGTAATGCGCCTCCCCAATTCAGGGCGCTATAGATTTGCCTCAACACATCCAAGCGGTGTTTGGGTTTAATAAATTGCAGAGTGTAGTAAGAAACAATCATATCTGCTTTTTCGAGTTCAAAATCCGCAACGTCCGCATGAACAAACGATATGTTTGAGCTCGTGTATTTTTGCTTAGCAAATGCGACCATATCCGGTTCGACATCGATGCCAATCGCACGGATGTTCTTCATTCTGTTGTGGTTGACCACTTTGTCCAAAAGCACGCCAGTTGATGATCCAATTTCGTAGCAAAGGGAGCTTTGGTGCAGAAAGAAGTCAGACAACTGCACTACGACGTTGTGCCCTTCTTGATAGAGGGGAACCGATTTGGAGACATGATCTTCGAATGTTGCCGGTGTATCACCACCAAATGACCAGCCTGCGTTATTCGCCTGGATTCTGTCACCAACTTTGCCGGTTTCAGATTTGGCTGCTTCTTTTGTTTGAGTAGTCATACTTAACTCCTGATCTTTATGAGGCTGGGGTTGCCAGCAAGAAAAGCGATTTGTTGTAAATTTTGCTCTGCTGGTGTTCAACGATGTCGATCACTGAGAAGCCGTTCTTTTCGAAGAAGTACTGCAGCTCTTTTGCGAAATAGAGGCGTTGCTTATAGGTATCTTGGATGTCGTCTTGGCCCTCAGAGAAACGCCATGTACGAACTCTGCGGATCAGTTGCTCTTTTTGTGACCACTCATATGTGGCGCTTCCAACAGCTTTGAAGTCGCCATCGGGTATAGCGTATTCGGTCGGGGGCACATTTGTTCCGACAAAAGACGAGGTGTTGTACGGTTCAACGATAACGATTGTGTCTTCGCGACAATGCGCCCGTATGGTCGCGAGGGCTTTTTCCAGATCAGAGTTTTCCAGCATGTAATTGATGCAGGCACCCAGAATTGTGATCATGTCAAATTTTCGCCCAAGCCGAAATTCACGCATATCACCCTGAATAAACTCAACTTTCGGATAACTTTTCTGAGCGTATTCGATCATCATGGGGACAAAATCGACCCCAACGCAATCAATGCCCAACTCGGCTAAATCTGCGAGTTCGCGTCCCGGACCAGACCCAATGTCCAATGTTGTTCGGGGTAGCGAACCACACCGCGATTGATAGAGATCGACGCACGTCGGTGCGGTGGAAACAGTAAAAACCTTTTCATACAAGTTTGGAAACTTGTGCAGAAGATCGTTTGTGGGACCAGATAGAGTCGTCATAGTGCTACCAGTGTTTTTGGAGTTACATGTCAGCCCAAGAGCGATTTCAGGCAGCCAACCAATCATGGCCTTGCTTGGGCAGTTTTTCGATTTGCAGCTAGCGCAGCTCATTGGATCGGAGGCGTTGTGCGCATATCCCTGCGCCTATTTGGGTTTGAGGTCGAAACCCGCCTATGTCTTAGAACCTGATCAAGGTTACATGCGCGCTTTGAAGCCATATGAAGGATGCCGTTGCCGTCCATCAAACAGAAGGATGAACCGGAGCTAAACCCACATTTGGCGGTTTGGGCTAACCAACATTTGCCGGTGCACTCTTCACGCGATGAGAGGTAAATCAATACGTTGTCATCGCGGATTAAGTTCCTAGCTTGGGAAAGCAAATCTGTGCAAAACGCCTGACTTTCCTCAACTGCCAGAACAGTAAAAAGTAGCGAGCAGCGTTCACTGGACTGGCTATGTTTGTGTTGATCAAGGCCCACATAACCAACCAGTTCTTTAGGGTTTAAGGAAAGACGGCGCATTACTTTTTTTGGCAAAGCGGAATGTGCGGGAACTCGGGATATGCGCAATCTGTCCAAGCCTCGACTTGGAGCCAGCATTACTTTTCCTTTCCATTAGTTTACTTGGTTCCGGGGCAGCGAAAAGCGCTCCCCCGGAGAAGCTGGACGACGCTGTTAATCCCAGTCGTAGATCGCTGACTGGGTTTCGTGCGACCGCTCTCTCCCAACACCGTCTGGGCCATCGTATGTAAAGTTGAGAATGATCCGAGTACATTCCTCTTCGAGCGGGTAGGTCCGGTGCAGCGTCGTGTCTGTCCGGAAAAAGTAGATATCACCGGCCTCGTGGTAGTAGGTTGTAATTGGGTTTTCTGTCAGAATCCGGAAGATGTCAGGCAGTTCTTTGTTCCAGGTCGTATGAGGAACGCATTGCAACATGCCACCGCATTCAATAGGGGGATGATCGACGATGAAGATCAACGCGTATTGATAGTCACCCCAATGCCAACCGTGTGTGTCACCAGGTTTGGTTTGGCGTGTCATGGTCATACGTTCGTTTTCCCAGTCACAATCCAGGACCGAGTGCCCCGCGACATCATTCAATCCACGACGCAACTGCTTCGAGTCATAAAGCGCCGGTATGATAATGCCGTGTTCGCGAATATCTCGAACGTTGACTGATCCCAACTTGCGCTGGGTGTTGGATGTTTCGGCCACACGAATGTCGATCCGCCGCTCAGAAGCATCAACTACGTCGCGTGCTTCGGCACGCATTTCTTCTTTCAGGTCGTCTGGAAGCAAGTCGCTGATCCGAACATACCCTTCGCGTGTCAGCCGATTGCGCCGTTCAGGTATTTGTGCCTGCCATTCAGGGCTGTCGAAATGAGCTTTCAGTCGACTTTCAATATCTTCCGACGGGTTTATGTTTTGGGAGCGAGGTGCCTCCGCAACTTCCATGTTCATCATGTCTCTCCTGAATTTTATGTCGATTTGCAAGTTGGCGACTGGCTAACTGTGAAACCGATGTTAGGAGAACGACGCGTCAGCACACCTATAAGAATATGCAGATGGTGAAACTTCGCCTCGATTGGCAGAACTTGACTGAGCACAAGATATTGACTGATTCCACCGGTTGATATCTGCATCTGGGAGAGTCGGCTCTCATGGCGACGCAGCTTTAGTCGTGGCAACTATCACATCTAACAGTGGCGAAAACTCGCTAGGATTTTCCAGCCGAATCTCAAAATGAAACTTAGTCAATTTGAAAGTACCCTGCGGTGACACACCTAATTGCTGCCACGGTTCTGCTACTGGTTTCAAAATGACGTAACACCTGCTGTATGTGATAGTTCACGGTACTTTCAGATATCTTCATGATCTGGGAGATTTCCCAAGAGGACTTACCTTGGGCTATCCAGTACATGCATTCACATTGGCGATTGGACAGTGCTGGCTCGCTGCTGTCATCATCTTGCCCCTTCAACGAAGCGGTTCCAGCGCTAAGGATCACGCAGAGTTTCTCTAGGTCTTCCAGCGACGGCAAACTGATCCCAGCAAACACCATCGCTTCACTAAGGGTTTGGATGCAGGTACGCAAACGATCTATGTTCTCTATATCTGCGAGAATGGTGGATAAATCATTGATTTCACGAGGTTCGTGTCTCATAGCGTGCCGTTCTTTTCGAATTGATTAAAATTGTTGGCTTGAGCTGATGTTGTGGCTTAGCTCTATTTTGCCGCAATTTGTGACGAGAGTTCTTTTCTCGCAGTGGCGCGGGCAACCAACACGGCAATCGTCCCAATCGCGGTTCCAATGCCCAGATACAAAAACTCAAGTTCAAATCTTGAGACGTCAATCCATCCGAGCAAGTAGAAGGAGTGTTCGATGACCATTCCAATCAGCGGTAAAAACGCTGTTGCTGCGGTATAGTTCTGTGACCCCACAAGTCGGATGGATGAAAAGGCAAGAACCATCGAAGGCGCGCGCAAAAAAACACCGACAAGCGCCCCAAGAAATACTAATTTCCAATCCCAAAAACCAACCGAAAGACCGGCCTGCGCAAGACGCACCAACAAGAAAATCCCGGCTGTCACAAGCAAGACGGCTCCGGAAAATCCGATGCGGACGGAAGGATCGTCTGAAAGGTTATCTGGATGCATTTCAGCCAAAACGGTCATCCCGACGACACAGATAGTATTGGCAAATACCAAAGTCAGGGTCAGTACAAGAAGGCTTGGTTCAAGCCTTAGAACCAAAGCCGCAGCACAACCCAGCACAATCAGATGACCAACCCATTCACATTTTGCTGGGGGGCGGGAAAAGACGAGCCAAACCGCCACTGCCACGAAGGACATGCTGATAGCGCCCATTATTCCCGCCTCCAATACGCTAACGATTGCGAGAAGGGCCGTGTAGAAAGACGCGGACAGAACCCTGAATATCCCAATGATCCAGGTGGAAGGGCGTTGGAAGCTTGTTTTTGCGAAAGAAGCTTTCCCACTAAAGAGCAGTAGTACCAGCCCCCCAGCCGTTAATTGTACGAAACTGAATCCCCAAGGGTCCAGGTCGAACCGAACGAGAACAACTCGCGTGACGGCACTTAATAGCGCCCACGATAAAACCGCTCCAAACGAGATTACCCAGCCGTGTTGCATCGCTAAACTTCTCCAGGTTGTTTTCCAACCAAAATACTCGAAAAACGGGTGAAGCAATATCGACAGTTTTCTTACGTGTGCAACGGAATCGTTTATCCAGCAGGTTTTGCAGCGATAATTCCGAAACGATTTTCTGAGGTCTGTCGCAGCCTTTCCGCAAGGCCCCAAGAGCGCATCCCTCGGCTGTAAAGCGCCGAAATATCGAAATCCGATACATCGACAAACCCGGTCGCTATAAGATCCTCACGCAAACGGTTTGCGCTCAGGCCTTTTGAATAGTGCAGTTGGCTCACGATTTGAGAGTGTTTATTGCTATCAGCAAAACTGGCGGGCATGTTGACGTCGATCCGACCGGCAATCCAATTGCGGAAGTTTTGCCACCAACTGAGAGATTGCGACCAATTGCCATCTATCACGATCAGGCGTCCACTCGGCTTCAATACCCGAAACCAGCTTTTGTAGGCGGATTGCGGGTTAACCAGCGTCCAACAAAGGTGGCGGGTGATCGCAAAATCGAACTGATGATCTTCAAGCACGATTGGGTTTTCGGCGTCTGCATGCAAACCTTCCCATGCCCGATCACGCAGCTTTTTGCGTGCCACTTCCAGCATCGGACCAGAGAAATCGATGCCTGTGACATTGGCACCTAGTCCACAAACAACCCTGCTGATTTCACCTGTGCCGCAGGCTATGTCCAACACCTTCGCGCCAGCCAAATTACCATTGGGACCCAGCTGCAAAACCGAACGCAGCATGCTTTGCCACTCTGGCATACCATATCGTTCTTCAATCTTATGAGCCGGTAGTGCATCGAAGTGTGTAGCTTGATCCGACCAATAAGTGCGGATTTCTTCCTTGAGATCATAGTTCTGCATCGCTGACTTCCTAAGCTGGCAAACGTACGTCTACAAAAATATCTCCACCTCGGGTTTGCTCCAGAGTGGTCTCTACCTGATAGGCAGAACCGAAACTTTCGAGAGACAGCACCTGATCCGGCGGTCCGTCCGCTTGTAGACGACTATCGTTCAATAGCAGCAGGCGGTCACAGTAGCGCGCAGCAAGGTTCAGGTCATGAAGCGCTATAATGACAATGGGCCGTTGCTGGCCGCAAATGCGCCTGACGGAGTCTAGAATGGACAATTGGTGATGAACATCCAGAGCACTGGTGGGTTCGTCAAACAACAGAACCGAAGGTCGTCGAACGACTGCCTGCGCGACGGCGACCATTTGCGCCTGACCACCGCTCAAAGTGTCCACGCCCCTGTTCGACAAGTGGTTTAAACCCAACTCCTCCAAGGCTGCATTCACCCTGGCGATTTCATTCGCCCTCACGCGCCAGCCAGAGCCTTGTTTTAGCGACAACAGCACCGCCTCGAAAACGGATAGCAGTGCGTTGCACCCAAAGCTCTGCGGCATGTATGAGATGGCTTGAGCACGTTGTGAACGCCCCATTTGTAGCAAGCTGGCCCCATCCAAAGTGACCGTGCCTCGGTAGGGTTTCATAAAACCGGCTATGGCCGTCATAAGGGTCGATTTACCCGAAGCATTTGGTCCGATCAGACCGGTGACAGTACCCGGCTTCAGGTCTGCGACCGTTACATCGCTCAATACTGAAGCTTTGCGATACCCGACTTCTAGGTTTTTGACGGCAAGAGTCATGACAATCTCTCGCGGCGGGCGTGCAGAATAATGGAGACAAAGACAGGTACCCCAATCAACGCAGTAGTGATGCCAATTGGATAGACGATCCCGGGCGTAATGGATTTTGATATCAAAGAGGTCAGAGACATCATCAGCGCGCCAACCATTGCGGATAGTGGAAGGAAGAAACGCTGATCCTCTCCCACCAACAACCGGGCGATGTGAGGACCAACGAGGCCGACAAATCCGACCGTTGCATGGAGCATCTGGGTCCCTCTGAATTTGATAGTGTCGAGCACCTCGCTCAAGCGACAACAGTGTCGCGTTTCATCATCTTTATGCAAGACTGCTGGGTGAAACATATTCGTTTCTTCAGAAACAAAATCGTTACGTTTTTTGGACATCACCAACATCTGATCGAACAGCGCGGAAACACTCCGTAATCCACAATGCAACAAGGCGGATCGAGGGGTTTTGAGCCAAGTCCGGGTTTATCTTTATCCAATATTCAGCACGAAGCTCTTGAATGGTGCTCGACAGCCTGACAACACCTTGGGCTCGATCAGCGACAAAGCAGGGTAACACGGCCGCGCCAAAACCCGATGATGCAGCCGCCAACATAAGGTCCGTGTTCATCATTCTGGCTGCGGGCCTGCGGCCTTTCATAAACTGCTGCAACCATTTCATAGTTGCATAGTTTTCTTGCTCTTCAACAAAACCGAGCCAAGGCAAAGCCGAGAGTTCGCCGTCGGTCAGTGGCGCTGCTCGTCCTTGCAATAGATCCGGGGCACCATAGAACGCACACTCGATAGTCCCCACCCGACGGGTAAGCTCATTTCCTGCCTCGGGAATTCCATGATGCAAGCTGAGATCGGGGCTTCGGTCGGTGGAGGGAGCAGGTGTGCCACTCAGCACAATTTCGACATGTGGCCCGCCAGATAGTTTGTGAAGCCGGCGCACAATAACCGCCGCCGCCCACTCGCCGGCCTCTACTCTCACGGTTTCAGTGAAACTTTCCAAAAACCCCAAGGACCGCTGTTCAACTCTTAAAGCAGCAGTTTCTACAGCGCGTACATCTGGCAAAAGCTGTGCACCCGCTTCGGTCAATTGATGCCCGTCCCGAGACCTTTCAAACAGGGGCACACCAAGACCACTTTCAAGGCGCTTTATGCGACGCGCTATTGTGGGTTGAGTGACCCTCAACATATCTGCCGCTTGCCTCAGATTGCTACGCTGAGCCACGGCTAAAAATGCGCGCAAATCATCCCAGTCCATAAAATATACGTATGGCCAACTGCGGTCTAGAGCAAGAAATTGTTGACCTGCAATTGGGGAGTTCCCGGAAGAAGTAATGCCATTTGATCCGGAGAACTGCATCGAAGGTTGGGAGTACGTATTTGATCAGCTCGGTCCCATTGTTCATGGCACTTAACTCAGGCGTTTCTTGTCGCTCCATCAAGTTATGCCGTGGTTGAGTACTTCAACAGTTATCGCGACAAGGCCGAAGAGATTGCCTGAACTTGGCCAACGGCTTGTTTGTCCGCGACTTGTGATTTGCCAGACGAAATTTTGCTGCGCACATCAGGAATGGCCGCTCTTTATGCCGCATTGCCGTGCTCAAGATGATGCGCATGCGGCAAAATCTGTGCTGTTTGCGCTTGCAGCGAGAAAATCGAATTCACAAAGAGGGCTCATTCACGACCTTCGCTGCGAACGGTTCATATGACCGCTATCGTGGTCGCCGGCTGTCAACTCAGCTTTTATGCGGCGGCTTTTGGGGCGATCTGGCTCCCGACCAGAACCAACCACAGGGATGGGTGCACGAAGCGCGTTAACGCACCACAGCGCGTCGGAATTGTATGTACGCTATATTTACGGGTTCTGTACGGATTGTTTATCCAAGTAACCATTCGAAATCATCGCGTTAATGGGTTTTCCGCCCGCCAAAGTTAGAAATCTAAATTTTCCACGTTCAACGCATTGGTCTGGATAAAGTCCCGCCGTGGCTCAACCACATCGCCCATCAGCTTGGTGAATAGATCGTCCGCGTCGGCGACATCTTCGACCTTCACTTGCAACAACGTTCGCGCGTCAGGGTCCAACGTGGTTTCCCATAGCTGATCTGGGTTCATCTCGCCCAATCCCTTATAACGC
>CALKJA010000040.1 GCA_937995865.1 uncultured Paracoccaceae bacterium
GGAAACACGCTCACAATTGATAATCCGAATTGGACCGCGATCAATATCACGGACAATGACCTCAATTTCCAAGATAGCGACGGTTCGCAACAGCTGGACGGCGCACAAGAAATCGACGGTACAACCTATTCCAGTGGCCGGGTCGTAGAGGCAGAGTATAGCTTTGTCGTTGGATATGGTGGAAATACTTGGACGTTGATAGGCTTTAACGTTCGCGAAGCCGGAGCCCCGAACCCCTTTGGCACAGTTGAGGGGATCGCCGTCATCGGCGGTCCGGGGGATTTTCCGCCTCCAAATGTGCCGCTTAACATTATTTCAAATCAAGAAGGCCCAAATTTCGCAGCTGCGGACTATGCAACCCCAATCTGCTTCGATGCGGACTGTCCGATCCTAACGCCTATGGGGTATCGCGCTGTCCAGGATTTGCGCGCAGGTGACTATGTGGAAACGGCGGACCACGGCCCGCAAGCTTTGCTTTGGGTTGGTGCGCGGCGTGCGTTTGGGGTTGGAGCGTTTGCGCCAGTTGAGATTGAAGCAGGCGCTCTTGGAAATGATCGGACAATCCGTCTGTCCCAGCAGCATCGCGTGCTAATCAGCGATCCGCGGGCGGCGTTATATTTCGAAACCCCTGATGTGTTCGTGCCGGCAAAATCGCTTGTTGGCCGGCCCGGTATACGCCTGTTGACTGGGGTTCAGGTGCATTATCATCACCTACTATGCGGTGCGCACGAGGTTTTAGACTGCGCGGGGCTTGGCGCTGAGAGCTTTCTACCTGATGCCCAAGGGCTGAGCCTTGTTTCTGATCAGGACAAGCGCACAATGGCAGCGACCTGCCCGGATTTGATGCGCATGAAAGCAGCGCGCCAGGCGTTACGTTTCTATGAAGCGCAGACGTTGCTGGCGGCCTGACGGTTTAGCTATCCGGCACCATGAAAGTCAAATTGGCCCACATTGAGTGCCACGCAACATCACCCTTGCGCTCTTCTAGCACCACAGCGTCAAGCATATGTGCTTTGCCCGGCTCTACTGCGATCATCGCGATGCCCTCGGCATTGGTGCGAAATAGGGTCACAATTGCGTCTTCATCCCCGGACTTGGTGAATAGCTCAACTTGCGCGTTTGGGCGAGGTTCACCATAGAGCGTGACCAGAACGGGCAAACCATCGGACACGTCATCCGTATAAGGGTTGGCCAGCGCAATGATTTCCGTATCGAGCCCAATCGCCCGATCAGAGCCTTCACCATCGCCAACTGCGATCAACGATTTGGCATAGCGTCGGTAGGTCTCAACAAAACCCTCATTTGGAAGCCCGCGTTCAGCGTGGCGCTCAAGTGCTCCAGTGAATGCTTTGTGTTCGACGAAGTTCACGAACTTCTCCCACTCCCGATATGTCAGGCGGCTATCTGTTGTTTCATGCACAACCACGGCCAGCCCTTCTCCAACGACAGAGCGTTGCAAAGCGGGGCGGTCACCCAGCGTGGCATCAGCTTCAAAAGTTGCAGCCCCAAGAACCACCTCGAACCGTTCTGTAGATCGTGTAAAATAAGAGTAGGCATTGCCCTCGAAATCTTGGCCCACTCTGATATTTGAATTAAGAGGGGCGTCTATGGCGACGGAATAAGTTTCCGGGGCGATCCAAAATTCGTGGGCTGTGGCCGGTGAGACCAACCCCAAAGCAAAAGGAATGAGAAAACAGATGCGCATGCGTGCTCCAATATTCGGTGTTTCTACGGTCATAAAATTGATCATGGTGTCAATGGCTGTTCTGTTCACCTTTGGGTGGGCTGGTCAGGCGAAAGCCCACGAAACACAACCTGCCATCGCAACCGTTAATGTAACAGCCGAGGCTGTAGGCATTACGCTGCGCCTGAATGCAGAAACGATGCTCTCTGGTGTAGATGCAAGTTTGTATTCCGATACCAATGACGCGCCCGAGGCCGCAGAATATGATCGGCTGCGGGGCTTGAGCGATGATGCCTTGCGCGCGGAGTTCGAAGCCGCATGGCCTGAGCTTTCCCAAGGGTTTACTTTGCGCAACACAGGCCCGCTTTCGCTGGTGAATGTAGAAGTTGCTCCGCAGAGCACTCTTGAGCTGTCCCGCGAAACGACGCTGACCCTTTCGGCGGTGCCCGAAGAGGGTGCAGAAGGTGTGAACTTCGGCTGGAATCGCACCTATGGCACTTTGATTGTCCGTCAGGAGCGCGGCGAAGACACATATGCAGCCATGCTCCAAGACGGGGAAACTTCGGATCTTTTGCCGGTGACCGGCTTGATCGAAGAAAGCATGGGCGAAACCTTCCTGCGCTTCTTGATCGAAGGGTTCGAACATATCATCCCAAAAGGGCTGGACCACATTCTGTTTGTGCTTGGCCTGTTCTTTTTTGCCCTGCATTGGAAGCCCCTGCTCACGCAGGTCACTGCGTTTACGCTAGCGCATACGGTGACGCTGGCATTGGCGACTTTGGGTTATATCACGATCCCAGATGAATGGATGTGGCTGGTTGAGGCGCTAATCGCCCTATCCATCACCTATGTTGCGATCGAGAATATTCTACGGCCAACGATGGGCTGGTGGCGCCCTGCTGTTGTGTTTGGATTCGGTCTTCTGCACGGGCTTGGCTTCGCGTCTGTCCTTGGCGATCTTGGGTTGTCTCAGGGGATGTTTGTCATATCTCTGATCGCGTTCAACGTTGGGGTCGAAGTTGGGCAGCTGGCCGTGATCCTTGGCATGTTCATCTTGATTATGATCGGTTTGGGTGCTGCACATATCGGCCGCTTGGATGCCGAAGAGGCAATGGTGCGCGAAGGTAAGGTCATGTACCGTGCGGTTTCGATCGTGGGCTCGCTCATGATCGGCATCGTCGGTGCTTATTGGTTTATCGAACGTGCATTTTTGTAACTTTCTGCAAGGCGCAGTGCCGATATGCTAAGACTTGAAGGGGCGGCCCGCGGGGCCGTCCTTATTTCCTTGGCGATGTTGGTCTTTACGGTCATGTCCGGGATGATCAAGGCCGCTGATGTGCCTGCTGGTCAGGCAGTGTTCTTTCGCGCGTTCTTTGCGCTTCCCGTTATCATTGGCTGGTTGTGGGTTTCCGGACACTTGCATGACGGGCTCAAGACGGTCCGTTGGCAGAGTCATGCGTTACGCGGGCTGGTTGGAACCTCAGCAATGGGGCTTGGCTTTGCGGGCTTGCTCTATTTGCCACTGCCCGAAGTCACTGCCATCCGCTTTGCGACGCCGATCATCCTTGTTGTGCTGGCCGCACTTATGCTGGGAGAGCGGTTCCGCTTCTTCCGCCTTGGGGCAGTTCTGCTTGGGCTTGCTGGGGTTTTGGTCATCATCTGGCCGCTGTTGGGCAGCGGGCTGGGCGATGCCGCATCGCTTGGTGCGATCCTAACACTGGGTTCTGCGGCGTTGGCGGCTTTGGCACAGGTCTTTGTTAAAGGCATGGCAGGCCGGGAAAGCACGTCTGCAATCGTGTTTTACTTCTCCGTTACGGCGGCGATTTTGGGGCTATGCACGCTGCCCTTTGGCTGGGTCTGGCCCACGCCGGCGCAAACAGCATTTCTAATTGGTTCGGGTCTTATCGGTGGTATCGGCCAGATTTTCCTGACCTCCAGCTACCGGTTTGCTGATGCTGGCGCACTTGCGCCGTTCACCTATTCCGCGATGGTCTGGTCGTTGATTATCGGGTGGCTCTGGTTTGGAGATTCGCCCACTGGCCTAATGCTCTTGGGGTCAACCATCGTCATCGCAGCCGGAGCCCTTATCGTCTGGCGCGAGCGTGCGCTGGGCAAGGATGAAACAGCCAGACGCAAAGTGCGGGCGAAGGGGTTACAGTAACCCCTCCGCCTTAGTTGCTTTAGGCGCGCACCAGTTTCTCATAGTCTTCAGCGATGTCCCGGCACAGGGCCCCGACTTCGAAGTTGTAGTCAGCAATCTGACCAACAGGTGTCACTTCCGCCGCAGTCCCGGTGAGCCAGCATTGCTCAAAACTCTCCAATTCCTCCGGCATGATCACACGCTCATGCACTTTGATTTGTTTGTCCTTAAGGCGCCCGATCACCGTCTGGCGAGTCAGTCCGTTCAGGAAGACGTCTGCCTCTGGCGTGTGAACCTCGCCATCCTTCACAAAGAAGATGTTCGCGCCTGTGCATTCCGCCACGTACCCACGGTAATCCATGAACAACGCGTCAGAAAAACCCTTGGCCTCGGCGGCGTGTTTGGATGTGGTGCAGATCATATAAAGACCAGCCGCTTTGGCGTGCACTGGGATCGTTTCAGGCGATGGGCGCTTCCATTTGGCGATATCGATCTTAGCGCCTTTGTATTTGGCATCGCCATAGTAGCTGCCCCATTCCCACGCGGCGATGGCAAGATGCACAGGGTTACGGGCGGATGAGACACCCATGTCTTCGCCTGCACCACGCCACGCAACCGCGCGCACGTAGGCATCGGTCAAGCCGTTCTCCGTGAGAACCCGTTGCTTGGCGGCCTCGATCTCATCAACTGTGTACGGGATTTCGATATCCAATTCACCGGCCGAAAAGTGAAGCCGTTCGGAGTGTTTGCGTGACAAAAAGATCTTACCGTTATAGGCGCGCTCACCCTCAAACACAGAAGAGGCATAGTGCATGGCATGGCTCAGGATATGGATATTCGCATTACGCCAGTCGACCATTTGGCCGTCCATCCAGATTTTGCCGTCTTTGTTATCATATCCTGCCATCGTCGCCTCCTGCGATTGAATTTCACAATATTTCACAACTAGGTCCGCTTCGGACACAATGTTGCGCAAAAATCGAGAATCGCTACCAATACTGCCTTGGAATGTCAATAAGGCTGACGTATTGTGACCAAAGACTAAGCAAAGGACAAACCCAGTGGACGAACGGGTTGGGGGCGAAAGCCTTCTGTTTTTGACAGATGAACAGCTGCGTAAAGGCATCGAAGCGATGTTCTTTGCCTATCGGGGGTTCACGTCGGACCCGGATCGGATCCTCTCGGAAAAAGGGTATGGTCGTGCGCATCACCGTGCCCTGCATTTCATCCATAGATCCCCCAAAACAACGGTAAACAACCTGCTCAGCATTTTGGGCGTGACCAAGCAATCGCTTAATCGTGTGTTGCGTTCATTGATCGAAGATGGGCTTGTTGAAAGCCAAATAGGCAAGCGTGACAAGCGCGAGCGGCACTTGGTTCTGACCGAAGCGGGCGCGGCTCTTGAGCAACATCTCAGCACAGCCCAGCGCGTGCGGATGCGTGAGGCATATAAGGCGGCGGGCCCAGAGGCCGTGCACGGCTTTCGACAAGTGCTTGAGGCAATGATGGACCGCGACATGCGAAGACACTACCAACGGCTGACAGATGACAGCGGGGGAACATAATGGAACTCGATCCGCATCTTCTGATCGTTGATGATGATGAACGCATCCGCAAACTGCTTCAGAAATATCTGATGCGGCACGGGTTTTTGGTGAGCGCCGCCCGAGATGCCGCACATGCGCGCCGGGTGCTCTCCGGACTCGATTTCGATTTGATCGTTTTGGACGTCATGATGCCCGGAGAAGATGGCGTTGCCTTGACCAAGAGCCTGCGCGAAGAGCGGCAGACGCCAATCCTTTTGCTGACTGCGGCGTCCGAAACGGATGATCGGATTGCCGGGCTAAAGGCTGGTGCGGATGACTATCTGGCCAAGCCGTTTGAACCCCAAGAGCTATTGCTGAGGATCAACGCGATCCTGCGGCGCGTCCCGCAAGACGAGCAAGCCGCGGTCATTCCAAAAGTATTGCATCTTGGCACCCTACGCTATGATGTCGACAAGTCTGAGATGTGGCAGGGCGACGCGCGGGTGCGGCTGACCTCGACCGAAGTGCAATTGATGCGGATCTTTTCGAAACGGGCGGGTGAACCGATCAGCCGCAGTGAGCTGGTCGAAGAATTGGGCCGCGATGGCGGGCAATCTCAAGAGCGCGCCGTTGACGTCCAAATCACACGGCTGCGCCGGAAGGTTGAAGCCGACCCCAAGCAACCCCGTTATCTTCAAACGGTGCGCGGCGCAGGCTATATGCTTCAGCCTGACTAACGCACCTGTTTGAACGCGGGGCCCGCCCGCCTCCCTCTTCGGCAGCGGTGCTGCCTGTGACAAAAGGGGGCGCCGCTACGCGGCGAAGACCCTCCGGGCGGGAGTATTTACAGACATAAGAAAGAGATGCGGCTAGTTCCTTTCTTTTGTCCTCCAATACTCCGGGGAGCACGAGGGGCTGGCCCCTCGTTCCGGCCCTTGCAGCCTGCGCCGAACGGTTGCACCAAGGGGTTGAGCATCAACGGAGTTCTCCATGGCCACCGCACTAATCACACATAAGGATTGTCTGGGACATGTCACACCGCCGGGGCATCCTGAGCAGGTTGCGCGGTTGGACGCTGTTCTTGGTGCGTTAGAGGGGATTGATTTGATCCGCGTTTCCGCACCTTTTGCCGCGGAGGACGATCTCTTGCGCGCACATCCTGCAGCCCATGTTGCCGAGATACGCGCGCGGGCGCCCGAAAGTGGTTGGGTCTCGTTGGACGCTGATACCCACATGGCGCCCGGCACTTTGGCAGCGGCGCTGCGTGCCGCTGGCGGGGCAATTAAGGCTGTTGATATCGTACTTAGCGGTGAGGCTCAAAACGCATTTGTTGCAACACGCCCACCCGGACACCACGCGGAGCGAGAGGTGGCAATGGGGTTTTGCTTTTTCGGCAATATCGCCATCGCGGCCAAGCATGCGTTAGAGCATCATGGTTTATCACGCGTGGCGATCGTTGATTTCGATGTGCATCATGGCAACGGTACACAGGACTTGGTTGAAGATGACGGGCGGATCTTTTTCGCATCCACCCATCAGATGCCACTTTACCCGGGGACCGGATACGCATCCGAAACTGGCGCCTATGACAATGTGCTGAATATCCCGCTCGCGGATGGCGCAGGCAGCGATACGTTTCGAGACGTGATGACAAACCATGTTCTGCCCGCTGTGGCCGCGCATAAACCTGAGCTTCTGCTGATTTCCGCAGGGTTTGATGCACATACGCGTGATCCACTGGCGGGAATGCTTTTAGAGGATGAAGATTTTGCTTGGGCCACAGAGCAACTTTGCGATTTGGCCGCCGAACACTGCGGTAGCAAGGTGGTGTCCTGTCTTGAAGGCGGTTATGACCTTGGGGCGTTGGCATCGGCATCCGCCGCCCATGTGCGCGTATTGAAGGAGAGAGGCGATGGCTAACCCCGTGGAAGAGATGACATTCGAGGCCGCAATGGCTGAGCTTGAACAAGTTGTCAGCAGTCTTGAGCGTGGGGATGTCGCGCTTGAGGAAAGCATCGCCCTTTACGAGCGTGGCGCAGCACTCAAAGCCCATTGCGAGGCCAAGCTTAAAGCCGCGGAGGAGAAGGTCGCTGCGATCACCCTTGACGGGGCCGGGCAACCCACCGGCACGAAGCCTGCTGAGGGGCTCTAGCATGGAGAGTCTGCCCCTTCTGGGTGCGGACCCAAACGCAAGACCGTTTTCAGAGGCGTTAGAGCATGCGCAGCGCCATGTCTCGCTCGCCTTGGGCCCGGCGATCGGCGTGGCGCAAGATCTGCCAGTGGTCGATGCCATGCACTATGCCGTCGAAGGCGGGAAATGCTTGCGTGGGTTCTTGGTGTTAGAGAGCGCGAGATTGCATGGCATTGATCCAGAGATGGCGCGCAATGCGGCAGCAGCAATTGAAGCGATGCATGCGTATAGCCTTGTCCATGACGATTTGCCCTGCATGGATGATGATGATTTGCGCCGGGGCCAACTGACTGTTCACAAGAAATGGGACGATGCAACGGCGGTGCTTGCCGGTGACGCGCTGCAAACGCTGGAGTTTGAGTTGATTGCACTCAGCGATTTTGCACCGTCTGCCGTGGTCGAGCTGGTCCGCACTTTGGCCGTGGCGTCCGGAGCACGTGGCATGGTTGGTGGGCAAGCCAAGGACATACAGGCGGAAACAGCCTTATCCCCTTGGACACTGCGCGAAATTGAAGACATGCAGGCAGGTAAGACCGGTGCGCTTTTGGTTTGGTCCGCCACAGCAGGTGCGCGCATAGCCGAGGCCGGGACCGGACCGCTTGAAATTTACGGCGATGCGCTGGGGCTAGCGTTCCAAATCTGGGACGATGTGTTGGACATAGAGGGCGATGCAGCTTTGGTCGGCAAGGCCGTCGGCAAGGATGCAGATGCAGGCAAAGCCACCTTTGTGGACCTAATGGGGATGGATTTGGCCAAGACCCGCGCGCGCGAATTGATCGCAGAAGCCAAATCAGCGCTGGATGTCTATGGCGATGACGCCACATGTTTGTGTGCCGCCGCCGATTTCGTTATCGACAGGCAGAAGTAACGCCGCCCGTTTGTGGCTTGGCCAGGAGGGCCGTGCAATGTCAGAGCGTCCAGATACGCCACTGCTTGATCAGGTGGAAAGCCCTGCAGATCTCAAGGGGCTTAGCGATGCGCAGCTGACGCAGCTTGCCAGTGAGCTGCGCGCCGAGACGATCAGCGCGGTTTCGGTCACAGGCGGGCATCTTGGGGCCGGGTTGGGCGTGGTAGAGCTTACCGTAGCGCTGCATGCGGTGTTTGATACGCCCAAGGATCGATTGATTTGGGACGTGTCGCATCAGTGTTACCCCCACAAGATCCTCACGGGCCGTCGGGACCGCATCCGCACCTTGCGCCAGAAAGATGGTCTTAGCGGTTTCACCAAGCGCGCGGAATCGCCTTACGATCCGTTTGGTGCCGCACATTCCTCCACTTCGATCTCCGCCGCTCTTGGGTTTGCCGTCGCGCGCGATCTGGGGGGCACGCCCGATCATGGGTTAGGAGATGCAATTGCCGTCATCGGGGATGGTGCGATGTCAGCGGGCATGGCGTTTGAGGCGATGAACAATGCAGGCCATTTGGGCAAGCGGCTGATCGTTATTCTGAATGACAATGAGATGAGCATCGCGCCACCCGTTGGAGCGTTGTCCTCTTACTTGTCCCAGCTTTACGCCGGCGCGCCGTTTCAAGAGTTCAAGGCTGCAGCCAAAGGGGCGGTTTCGCTTCTTCCACCGCCTTTCCGCGAAGGTGCAAAGCGCGCGAAGGACATGCTCAAGCACATGACCGTTGGTGGGACGATGTTTGAACAACTCGGGTTTTCTTATCTGGGTCCGATTGATGGGCACGATATGGATCAACTCTTGCCCGTTTTGCGCACGGTCAAGGACCGCGCGACGGGGCCGATCCTGATCCACGCGATCACCAAAAAGGGCAAAGGCTATGCCCCGGCGGAATCCGCACGTGACAAAGGGCATGGTGTCTCAAAGTTTGATGTGGTGACGGGCGAACAGGCGAAGGCCACGCCAAATGCGCCCTCATACACCTCAGTTTTTGCGCGGGCTTTGTTGGCCGAAGCCGCCAAGGATAACCGGATTTGTGCCGTGACGGCGGCTATGCCAGATGGGACCGGGCTTAAGCAATTCGCAGAACGCTATGCCAGCCGGACCTTTGATGTGGGTATTGCAGAGCAGCATGGCGTAACGTTTTGTGCCGGGCTTGCCGCTGGCGGGATGAAGCCATTTTGCGCAATGTATTCAACGTTCCTTCAGCGTGGCTACGACCAAATCGTGCATGACGTGGCGCTTCAGGGTTTGCCGGTGCGCTTCGCGATTGATCGCGCAGGATTGGTCGGTGCGGATGGCGCAACACATGCGGGCGCGTTTGATGTGGCCTATATGGCTAACTTGCCCGGTATGGTCGTTATGGCCGCCGCGGATGAGGCAGAGCTGTGCCGCATGGTTGCCACAGCAGCGGCCTATGACGAGGGGCCCATCGCGTTTCGTTTTCCAAGGGGAGAGGGCGTAGGGTGTGAGCTGCCCGAAGACGCGCAACCGCTTGAGATCGGCAAGGGCCGTATCATCACCGAGGGCGCAGGCGTTGCAATTTTGTCCTTTGGAACGCGGCTGACGGAAGTTCAGGAAGCGTGCGAGCGGCTGGCGCTCAAAGGAATTACGCCAACCCTGGCTGATGCTCGTTTTGCCAAACCTTTGGACCGTGACCTGATCCTTGATCTGGCCGCCCGGCATGATGCACTGATTTGTATCGAAGAAGGCGCAGTGGGGGGTTTTGGCTCCCATGTCGCGCAGCTTTTGGCAGGGGAAGCTGTCTTTGATACGGGCCTTAAATACCGCTCAATGGTGCTGCCGGATTTGTTCATCGATCAAGCCAGCCCGCGCGATATGTATGATATTGCAGGCCTCAATGCGGATGATATCGAAGCTAAGGTGCTGGAGGTATTGGGTATTGCAACATTGGGCGCTGAGCGCGCCTGAACCCACCACCGCACCGGCACACGGGCCGCTTTTTGCTTTGACGACGTAACATCACCCATTGCCAAGCGGCGCCCTATCGCTAGCTTGGCCCGATGGCAATTAATCCCCATTCCCGACCTGTAATTATCTATCGCTGGGTCGTTTTCGGCCTCGCTGCCTTTTACGCGGTCTATATGCTTTTGACCTCCTCCTACGAGGGGGCAGGCGGGCCGTTTCGGTATCTGACGATCTGGGCTTTGCTGCTTAGCTTCTTTTGCGCGAGCCGCGTATTGGCCTTTTCAGAGAAACGCATCACCCGGCGCTGGGATGCTGTGATTGCGGCGGTTGCGGTGGTCAACGCGATGGTGGTTTTCCTGTATTGGCGGCTGTTCTTTGCAGATCCGGCCAGCGTGACCCGCAGCGGTGAGCTCGGCATTTGGTGGAAAGAATACTACCTGCACGCCCTTGGACCTGTCTTGATGTGGATCGATGCCATCGTGATCAATCGCCCGTTTCGCCGCTTTTTGCCCGCGGCCGGGGTGCTCTTGAGCATTGTCGTGCTCTATCTGAGCTGGGCAGAATTGGCCGTGGCCCCTCTCAATTCATCCCCTGTTGGGTCTGTGACAAACGGCCTACCCTACCCGTTTCTCAACAATCTTGAGCTGGCCGGGCGGATGGAGTTCTACGCGGTCAACGTGGTCACGGCTGTGGTGCTTTTGGGCGTTTTCTTTGCGTTTGGTTGGGTCATGCGACGCGCGTTCGGCGATCGGCCAACCCCGGACGCAGGCTAATCCCCTTTGGCCAAAAGTGCCGCAAGCCCATCACGGTAGGTTGGATAGATCAACTCAACACCCAGCTCCGTTTTGATACGATCATTTCGAACTCGTTTGCTTTCAGCATAAAAGCTGCGCGCCATCGGCGTCATCTCAGCAGTTGCGAAATCCTCCGCCGGCGGGAGCGGCAGACCAAGAAGCGATGCCGCGTGACCAATCACATCTTCGGGTGGGGCGGGATCATCGTCACATAGGTTATAGATCGCGCCCGGGTTAGGGCGTTGAATAGAGGCAAAGAGCACCTGCGCAATGTCGTCCACATGGATGCGCGAGAAGACCTGCCTCGGTTTGATAATCCTACGCGCGGTTCCTGCACGCACCTTGGCAAATGGTCCGCGCCCCGGGCCATAGATCCCGGCCAATCGAAAGATGTGTAGCGGCAAACCCATCGCGCGCCATGCGGCCTCTGCCTCAACCCGCATCTGCCCGCGTTTGGTGGCGGGGGTTAGATTTGCATCCTCATCCACCCAACCGCCATTGTGATCGCCATAAACGCCGGTCGTGGACAGATAGCCGACCCATTCAAACTGCTCCCGACGCGCTGCAATCTCTTTTGCCAACTCAGCCAACACCGGATCACCCGCGGCTGTGGGGGCCGGTGAAATCAACAAATGCGTCGCTGCATTTAGAGCCGGGCCCATATCCGCGCCCGGCCAGATCCGCGGCTCTACACCCTCGGCATAAAGCGCTGCGGCCTTATCCTCGGACCGGGTGGTGCCAATGACGCGCCAATCCTGCGCAAGCAGGTGAGGCGTAAGCGCACGGGCAGAAAAGCCGTGACCAAGAGAAAGCAGTGTTGTCATTGCGCATTGGTGCGTTGGCAAGCAAGGATTGTCAAAGGGGCGACGCGGTGTAGTGATAGGCTAGGGAGATCCCGCCGATGACGGATTCTGAAAAATCAGCCTCCAAACCTGATCTGGAAGGCGCCTATGCGCTGAACGGGGCAGATGATGTGCGCCGGCTTTATGCCGATTGGGCGGGCACCTATGACAGCGGCTTTGCTACGGCTCGCGGTTATCAGCTGCCCGCATTGGTTGCTGCGGGCTATGCGGAGGGCGGCGGCAAAGGGTCGGTTCTGGATGTTGGTGCCGGAACCGGGCTGGTGGGTGAAGCCCTTGCAGCGCAGGGCGTAGGCCCGATTGAAGGCACGGATCTTTCGGCAGAAATGCTCGCGGTTGCGCAGAGTAAGGGCGTTTATGGCCGCACGTTTACGAGCGATTTGATGCAGCCCTTGCCGATAGAAGATAACACATACCAAGGCATAACAAGCGCAGGCACCTTTACTCTTGGCCATCTAGGGCCAGAGCCTTTGTCAGAGCTGATCCGCATCACCGCCCCCGGTGGGCTATTCGCCCTAAGTATCAATGCCGAACATTGGAACGCGGCCGGCTTTGGTACTGCATTCGAAAGACTGGCCGCACAAGTGGCGGATCTCACCCGCGCCCCAATCCCAATATATACCAAGGATGTCGATCATGAGCACGCGGCGGATCTCGGCTATCTTGTCCGTTTTCGCGTGCGTTAGAGCCTATTTCCCGCTCCAAACCGGGTCGCGTTTTTCTGCAAAAGCGCGCGCGCCTTCCATTTGGTCATCTGAACTATAGAGCACATCGATGCTGCGAAGCTGTCGGCCCGTGATACGGTTCATGGCGTCTTGGAATTTGCTATCTTCAGCATCCCGCACCACTTCTTTGATCGCGGCGTAAACCAGCGGCGGCCCAGAGGCGAGCAAGCGCGCCATCTCCCACGCTTGATCCAAGAGATCGGCAGCGGGGTACACGTGGTTGATCAGCCCCCAATTCAAAGCCTCGGACGTGTCGAACCAGCGGCCAGTTAGCAAAAGCTCCATCGCAATGTGATATGGGATGCGCTTGGGCAACTTTACAGAGGCCGCATCGGCCACCGTGCCTGACCGAATTTCAGGCAAAGCAAAGCTCGCGTGATCCGCGGCAAGGATAATATCTGCCGACAGCGCCAACTCAAGCCCACCACCACAGCAGATGCCATTCACCGCCGCGACAACCGGCTTGTTCATATCGCGCAGCTCTTGCAAACCGCCAAAGCCGCCGACCCCATAATCGCCATCTACCGCGTCTCCATCGGCGGCCGCTTTAAGATCCCAGCCCGGGCAAAAGAACTTTTCGCCCGCACCGGTCAGGATCGCCACCCGCAGCTCAGGGTCATCGCGGAAGGTCGCGAATGTTTCGCCCATGATCTTGGAGGTAGCAAGATCGATTGCGTTGGCTTTGGGGCGATCTAGCGTGATCTCAAGGATCGCGCCTTCGCGGCGTGTGGTAATCGGGCTCATGTGGCTGCCTTTGCAAAAGGGTCAATTGTGGGATCAGTGTTTTAATTGCTTGCCGCACAAAGAAGGGACGCATTCCCAACTGTATCGCTGCGCAAGCGGTCGATCATGCCGCGCCTACCCGGAGCTGGCAAGAAGCGCCTGATGACCGGGGAAAATCTTACACCGACCGTTCGCGCCCAACATGCCAAAGTCTGGAAAAACAGCAAGGCAACAGAACAGCGGATCATCAAAGGGCCTTTCGGATCAACGCATCGGCTGCAATCGCAGACTGCGGGGTCAAGATCAAAGGATTCACCTCAACTTCGGCCACGGTAACAGCGTTGTCCAGAACATAGGCTTGGATCGCATCAATCGCTTCCAGCACCGCAACCATATCAACAGCTGGTGCGCCCCGGTAACCCGTCAGCCGCGGCGCGCATTTGAGGCGTGTTAGTGCCTGTTTTACATCTGCCCGCGGCGCAGGAAGGAGAAGCGTTTGGCTGTCCTCCAAGAGCTCCGTCAGCGTTCCACCCGCAGCGAGGGTCAGCAGAAATCCATGCGCATCTCGCGTTACTCCCACAAGCAACTCAAGCACCGGATGCGCAATCATCTGCTCCACCCATAACGGCCCATTCGCCAGCTTTGGAAGTGCGGCAACAACATCCTCGCGTGTCTGAAGGTTGAGAGCCAATCCGCCAGCCCCAGTTTTATGCGCGAGCCCCATAACCTTAAGTGCAACCGGATAACCCAGCTGATCGGCCGTCATCGCCGCAGTTTGCGGCTTGGCATATGCACCTTGCGGGATGGCAAGCCCGTATGCGGCCAATGCGGCCTTGGCATCCGCCTCAGGCAGCACCTCGGTTTCGGCGTCAGGCCGGGGAAGCGCGAGCGCAGGTTGCCGCATAGGTGCCGGCGCCGATACAGCCTCTAGGGCTGCAATCGCGTGGTCCAATCCATGAAGTGGCAGCACGCCTGCCGCCAAAAGGCGATGCGCGGTTGCTTCAGGCAAAGCCTCCGACAGGGTCGCACAGACGGCATAGCGCGCGCCCGTTTCTTGGCTGGCGGCAATGGCTGCGCGGGTGGCAATCTCCCAATCACTTGGATCGCAAATATCGCTGCGCGGATAGTCCAAAATGATAAGCGTGAGAGCGATATCCGGATCTGCCATCGCCGCCCATGCACGCGTCATCCCGGCCTCGTCGCGCCAGATATAGGTATGATAATCCAGAGGATTGGCCAATGCGACCATCGGCCCAAGCGCCTCGCGCAAGCCGGACTTCTGAGCTTGGGTGAGGGGCGGGAAACAAAGCGATGTGCCATCGGCTGCATCTGCCGCCAATGCAGCCTCCCCTCCCGAGCACGAGATTGACGCAATACGGCAGCTGGGCAACGCGCCAAAGAGATGCGCTGCCTTAAGCGCTTCAAGGAAAGTCGGCAAAGAGTGCACCCGTGCGATCCCTAGCCGATCAAGAAGTGCCTGAGCCCCAGCGTCCACCCCGGTTAGGGAGGCTGTGTGCGAGATCGCTGCTGCTCGTGCCTGTGGGGAGCGGCCAGATTTTAAGGCGATGATTGGAATACCTCTGGCATGCGCCTCGGCCGCTAATGCCTCCCAAGCACGCAGGTCACCGAACCCTTCAATGTGCAAACCAATGGCCGTGACCCGTGGGTCATCAAGCACATGCCGCGCCAATTCAGCTTGCGACATCTGTGCCTGATTTCCGCAGGTCAGGACCATCCCGATGGGAAGCCCGCGCGCCTGCATGGTTAGGTTTATCGCGATGTTCGAGCTTTGGGTGAGAATGGCCACGCCGCGCTCCACACGGCGCAACCCGTGCTGATCCGGCCATATAGCACAGCGATCTAGCGCATTGAGGATACCATAACAATTTGGCCCAAGGATCGGCATGTCGCCCGCAGCGGCAACCAGCGCCGTTTGAAGATCGCCGGCGCTTTCATCCTCGGCCACAGCCTCGGAAAAACCAGAGGCAAAGCAAATCGCTCCCCCTGCCCCCAAAGCACTAAGTTGCCGGACAACCTCTAGAGTGGCGTGTCGGTTGACACCAATAAAGGCTGCGTCCACCGACCCTTGAATTTCTTTAAGACTTGCGACTGCAGGGAGACCAGCAATCGTTGGCTTTGAGGGATGGACCGGCACAATTTGTCCTTCAAACCCAATGGCGCGAGCAGCTCCAATTATGGCCGCACACCACGGGCCGCCACCGATGACAGCTATGACTTTAGGTGCAAGAAGCCGCTTTAGGCCCATGTTCGCGTCCTAAAGAGAGGAGTGCCTCCGGCGGGGATATTTGAACCACAAAGACAGCAGGTCTCAGGCTCATTCTGTCTTTGTGGTCCAAAAATCCCGGGGAGTGTGAGGGGCTGGCCCCTCACGGAACGCCGCCGCGTCATGCGCCCAGCGCCCGCAGCAACTCGCGGCTGATGATGTGACGCTGGATTTCCGACGTTCCGTCCCAGATACGTTCGACCCTCGCGTCGCGCCAAAAACGTTCTAACGGGTAGTCATTCATCAAGCCCATGCCACCATGCACCTGAATTGCTGTATCTGTTACGCGAGCCAGCATTTCCGATGCATAGAGTTTTGCCGATGCAATTTCACGGTTCGCGGGCAGTAATTTGTCCAGCCGGTCCGCAGCCGCGAGTGTGAGTAGGTCAGCGGCATCAATCTCGGTGATCATATCTGCGATTTGAAAAGACACGCCTTGGAATTTGCCGATCGGCTGCCCGAATTGTTCGCGGGTCGCGGCGTAATCCAACGCATAGTCAAACACCCTGCGCGCCCGGCCAACTGACATCGCCGCTACGGTAATGCGCGTGGCATACAGCCATGTGTTCATCACCTCGAACCCGCCATCAACCTCACCTAAAACTGCGCTGTCAGGGAGACGGCAATCATCAAACTCAAGGATCATATTCTTATAGCCGCGATGGGAGACGCTTTTGTAACCGTCCCGGATTGTAAATCCGGGGTGGCCGCGATCCACCAAAAAGCAGCTGATCCGTTTCTTTGGGCCTTTTGGTGTGTCGTCTTCGCCGGTGGCGACAAAAACGATCAGGAAGTCTGCATGCTCCGCGCCTGAGATGAAGTGCTTGGTGCCATTGATAACCCAATCACCCCCGTCGCGGACTGCGGAGCATTTCATGCCACGCACATCCGATCCTGCGCCGGGTTCTGTCATTGCAAGGGCGTCCATCCGCTCGCCTCGTACAGCAGGCATTAGGTAACGTTCGACTTGTTCACCTTCACAGGCCATCAGGATGTTCTGCGGACGTCCAAAGAAATGATTGAGCGCCATTGATCCCCGGCCCAACTCGCGCTCCACAAGCGCGAATTCCACGTGGTCCAGCCCCGCACCGCCAACACTTTCGGGGAAATTACAGGCATAGAATCCCAAGTCTAAGGTCTTGCGCTTGATCTCTTGCGCAATCTCTGCGGGGACTTCGCCCGTACGTTCAACCTCTGCCTCGTGGGGGTAAATTTCCTTTTCCACAAAAGCGCGGACCGTGTCCGCAATCATCAATTGTTCGTCGCTCAGCCCATAGATCATGCTGACCTCCCATGTTGGGCAAAGCGTAGTTGCGCGGGACGTACACTTCATGCAGATTGCGCCGCAACCATGCAGATCACGTTTTGCCTTTATGACCGGTTTTCGAACTACGGTTTGTCCAACGCGCTGGAACCTTTGCGTGCGGCCAATGATCTAAGCGGGCAACAGCTGTTCCAGTGGCGTGTTGTGAGCGCAAGCGGGGGTCCCATCTGCTCCTCCAGCGGATTGCAGATTGGAGTGGACGGGCCATTATCCGAAGCGTGCGGTGATTTGCTAGTGACGCTGCCCTCTTATGGGTTCCGTGCTTTTGCCACGCCCCATGGGCGCGCCGGGCTTCGGGCTGCTTCGCGCCGCTTTGGAGCTTTGGGCGGCTTTGACACAGGCGCGTGGTTGCTTGCTGATGCGGGCTTGTTGGACGGCCACCGCGCAACGCTACATTGGGAAGAGCTTGATGCCTTTGCAGAAGCATTCCCCGAGGTCGACGTGGTGCGCGCCCGCCACCTTTGGGACCGCGCGTGTCTGACTTGCGCAGGCGCGTCTGCTGCGTTTGATCCAATGCTTGAATTGGTCGAAGAGAGGGCTGGTGCAGCCCTCCGACTTGAGGTCGCTCTGCTTTTTGCGCAACCGGGGCTTGCTGCTCAGCAGGGGCCAGAAGCCAAAGGCGATTCCCGTGTCGCGGCGCTGTTGGATCTCATGCAAGCCAATCTAGAAGAGCTTTTGCCGCTGACCGATATCGCACAGCAGCTTAATCTGTCGCCCCGCGCGTTAGACAGGCTGACCAAAACACGATTGGGCACCTCCCCGGCAGCGCTGTACCGGAGGCTACGATTGTTGCGGGCCCGCAAACTGACCACCGAAACTGAGCTTGCGATTACAGAGATCGCATTGCGGTGTGGGTATGCTGACCCGTCCGCAATGACACGAGCATTCAAAGCGGAATTCGGCCACCCGCCGCAATCCCTGCGCGGCTAAGCCAAAGCGCGGTGGCGCTGCTTTGGCCGGAATGATAGCCCATCGGCATGTTCCGTATTCTTTGGCGAATTCTTGTTTTTGTTGGACTGACGATACTGACCCAACTGGGCGGCATAGCCTATCTGATTGGGCTCGCAGCACGGCGACCTTGGATTGTGGGCGTCTTAGCCTATGTCGCGTTTAGTTTGGCGGCAGTGCTGGTCGCGCCTCAGTTTGGCCGCGTCGCGCTTGCGTGTTTCACCGGAGAGCCGCGTGTGGCAAGCCCGCTCACCTGTGCGCTCAACCGTCACTATGCCACGCCAAAGGCTTTCGAAGTGGTCAGCGAGCTCGGCGCTGCGGTGCCCGGCACGCTCATTCTAGATGCAAATTTCCCGTTTTGGGATGGGTTTCCGCTCCTGCCTCATCTGAGTCATGATGACGGGCGGAAGATTGACATCGCGCTGTAATATGATGAGGGGCCACCGTCGCCGATTGGGTACTTCGCCTTTGAACCGGGGCCGACGTCATGTCCGAAAAACGCGCTTAGCCTGCGTTGGGATCTTGAGTGGCTTCAGCCATTGTTTCCAAAGCATCAGCTTGATGGTGCTCGCACAGCGCAAGCTGCACGTTGGTTGAGTGCTGATCCGCGCGTTGAAAAGCTGTTTCTTGAACCGCACTTACAAGACCGGCTTCGCGTGAAAGACCCAAAGCTGCGCTTTCAAGGGTGCCGCGCGGCCCGCCATGATGACCACATTCATTTTCAGGTTTTCGAGTGATTGCTACTCAGCTCCGGCAGAGGCCTTATAGAATCGCAGGGGTTTGGTGGTGCTCCGCATTACAAGTGACTTAGCTTCAAGATCAAGCTGCACAGTTTTCAACCACCAGCCAGATTTTTCGCCGCCTGGAAACAGGTTCGGATCAAGCAGCGGCAACAAGGCGGCCTTGGCCTCGGCTGCGGTCATGCCGGGCGGTTCTGCGGCAAGTGCTCCCATATAGGCAGCCCGCATCGCGTCATATTTCGCGCGATCCACCCTTGTCTTGTGGTGTGGTGCATTGATGTTTTCCACTTCAATCTTGTCACTCATCGGGTCCTCCTCTCGATGCGCTGCCAGAATATTAGTTGGCGTAGCTTGATCCCTCTTCGTCAAGTATCGCCTTGATTTCAGCAAGATGGCGATCGCCTTGCTCGGGATACTCTTCGAGCTCAGCAGCGGTCTTTTCGGCGATGTCATTGGACAGCACACTCAGCGGCTTGCCGGTTTGAAGAGCAAGGATATAGGTCATGCAGGCGCGTTCGAAGTAATAGAGCCGGTTGAACGTATCCGCCACGCTATCCCCGATCACGAGCGCGCCGTGATTGCCCATGACCATGACCTTTTTGCGCGGGTCGCTAAACAGATGCGCGCAGCGCTCGCCCTCAACTTCAAAGGCCAAACCGCCATAGTCTTTGTCGATCACCACACGATCAAAGAAGGTGCATGCGTTTTGATCCACCGGTGGCAATGTGCTGTCTTCAAGACACGCCAGCGCCGTCGCATACGGTGAATGGACGTGCATTGCGCAGCGCGCATGTGGGCAAAAGCGGTGCAACCCTCCGTGCAAACCCCAAGCGGTGGGATCCGGTGCATCCGGCCCCTCCATCGTTGAAGGGTCATTGCTGTCGACAATAATAAGATTGGAGGCCTTGACCCGCGCAAAGTGCATTTGGTTGGCGTTCATCAGGAAGCGCGTACCATCACCATTAATAGCAAGGGAGAAGTGGTTGGCGACTGCCTCGTGCATGTTCAGCCGTTCCGCCCAGCGGAATGCAGCAGCCATATCAACCCGTTCTTCCCAATCGTCCATATTTGGGCGCACATTCATTGGATATCTCCTGCTGATATGTCAGCCGCCAAACGCGACCTGCCACATGATGCGTCCGGGCGCGAATGTTGCAAGCCCGGTAATTACCAATGCTAGAAAATAGATCTGCAAGGCCGTGTTTCGGTGCTTTTTGATTTCCCCGGCACGCGCAAATCGGATCAGCTGCCAGAGTGCGTGCAAGGTCACGATGCTCAGGATGTGGATCGGGCCAAAGTGGCCGATATGAAAAACCGGGATCGTCGTAGGAATAAAGAGCGCGCTTAGGGCAACAACAAGCATAAGCGAAACCCAAAACCAGCCTGCGCCTCGATGCAGCAATGTACCTTTTGGCAGAGCGAGCTGCAGGCCGCCGATAACAAACGCAAGAATCGCAGCAATCGCATGTGGCGGGATCGGATTCGGCGCTGAAAAGAGAGGATCCCAGTTCATCTATAGCGTTCTTGATGGCACCCAGCAGTAGCCATCCGCATCCAGAATATACGCCTCGCGGAGGCCGTGGGGTTTATCAGTTGGTGGTTGCAATATCGTTCCCCCATGAGCCTCGGCCAACGCGCAGGCGATCTCGGGATCTGTGTCATAAAGCCTAAGTTCAGCACCCGCGCCGCGCGGTGGATTGTCGGGCAAAAGACCCTGATAGGGGTTGCTTGAATAGGTGCCGTCCGCGTGCAGCTGAAACACAACCGCGCCATAGGTCATGATTGCGAAATCCGCACTCATGCGATGCGCGCGCATCCCAAACACATCAGTCAGGAAGGCCGCTGAGCGTTTTACATCCGTTACAAGCAGATTAAGCCCCAACCCGCTAAGGCTGGCGCCAAATGCCTCTGCAGAGACCGTTTCATAATCCATCTTACTGCCCTTTATTCCGGAAGCCTTTGCCCGTGTGCATCGATAAGAAGCGTGCCGTCTTCCTTAGCGTACGGCCCATCTGGCCAAGTCTCTAGCAAATCCAGAACCGCGCCTGATGGACGGCACAGCCTTACACCGTTTGCGCAGGCGACAATCGGGCGGTTGACCAGAACTGGATGCTCCAACATGCGCTCAAGAAGGATCTCATCGGATACTGACGGATCCAGCAGGCCAAGCTCTTTTGCCGGGCTTTTGGTGACACGCAACGCATCCCGCGATGTGAGGCCCGCCGCGGCAAAAAGGGCCTGAAGCTGTGATTTGGTCCAGCCGGTTTCAAGATACTCTACCACCACAGGCACGTAACCAGCATCCCGGACAATCTTCAAAACATTGCGCGAGGTGCCGCATCCGGGGTTATGGTGAATAACAATGTCCATTGGGATGTGCCCGTCGTAATTGGTCTTTGGCGTAGCGTCGCGTTTTCCACAAACCGATGCAAGATCTTCAAGCATAGGCAGGCAACCTTGCGGGGCACTGAGCGTTTTCAACTGGAATTCATAGGAATGTCACTTGAAGCTCCAGCGCGACGGTGGAATATTGGTGCATGGAACATGCCGAAAAGATCCCCCCGCTAAAAACCTGGGCGCAAACTGCCCCAAACCTTGTCGCCGTTGCTGCAGGCCGTGTGCCCGCTGACCGTGTCATTCGGGGTGGCAGTGTGGTGAATGTGCATACCCGCGAGGTTCTTGACTGGGAAATTGCGATCGCGGCTGGGCGGTTTGCCTATGTCGGGCCTGACGCTTCGCATTGTATCGGCCCAAACACAGAAGTGACGGACGCCGCCGGGCGATACGTGATTCCCGGTCTTTGTGACGGGCATATGCATATCGAATCCGGGATGTTGACCCCGGCAGAATTCGCGGCTGCGGTCATACCCCACGGCACAACAACGATGTTCACTGATCCCCATGAGATTGCGAATGTTATGGGGCTCGCCGGTGTTCGGATGATGCACGATGAGGCGTTGATGCAGCCCGTCAACATATTTACCCAAATGCCGTCATGTGCGCCTTCCGCGCCGGGGCTTGAAACAACAGGCTACGAGATTTCTGCTGAAGACGTGGTTGAAGCGATGGCGTGGCCCGGGATCATCGGCTTGGGGGAAATGATGAATTTCCCCGGCGTCGTGAATGGTGATCCACAGATGTTGGCAGAGATCGCAGCAACACAGCAGGCCGGTAAGACTGTGGGCGGGCACTATGCCTCACCGGATCTTGGCCCTGCCTTTCATGCTTATGCAGCGGGTGGTCCGGCCGATGATCACGAAGGCACAAGTGAAGATGATGCCATCGCACGTACCCGGCAAGGGATGCGTGCAATGCTCCGGCTGGGATCCGCATGGTATGATGTAGAAAGCCAAATCACCGCAATTACCGAACGCGGCATGGACTCGCGCAATTTCATCTTATGCACGGATGATTGCCACTCGGGCACGCTGATCAATGACGGGCATATGAACCGCGTCGTGCGGCACGCAATCGATTGTGGCTGCGATCCCTTGGTGGCGCTTCAAATGGCAACGGTCAACACCGCCACCCATTTTGGGCTTGAGCGCGAGCTGGGATCGATTGCTCCGGGGCGGCGGGCGGACGTGATCCTAACAAGCGATCTAAAATCTCTCCCGGTTGAGGAGGTCATAGCCCGCGGCGTGACTGTCGCCAAAGATGGCGTCTTAACCACCACCTGCCCACATTTCGATTGGCCAGACGCAGCGCGCCAAACGGTCCATATGGGCGCGAACAAAACGGCGCAGGATTTTGAGATCTCGGCGCCAAACGGCGCAAACCATGTGACCGCGCGGGTCATCGGTGTCGTGGAAAATCAAGCTCCGACCAAAGCCCTAACAGCAGAGCTTCCGGTGCGCGACGGGTTGGTCGAAACCGAAGGTGACGTTTGCCAGATCGCTTTGGTTGAACGGCACAAAGCAACAGGCAGCGTTACAAATGCCTTTGTGTCTGGCTTTGGATACACAGGGCCGATGGCAATGGCCTCCACGGTCGCCCATGACAGCCATCATATGATCATCGTCGGCACGGATCGCGAAAACATGGCCCAAGCGGCCAATAAACTGGCCGAAATTGGCGGCGGAATGACGGTTTTCAAAGACGGAGCCGAGCTCGCCTCGGTTTCATTGCCCATAGCAGGCTTGATGTCAGATCGGCCCGCTGCCGACGTGGCCCGCGACGCCGGCGCGATCGTCGATGCGATGGTCGCCTGCGGCTGCACATTAAACAACGCAAACATGCAGCATTCACTGTTGGCCCTTGTGGTGATCCCAGAATTGAGGATCAGCGATTTGGGCCTTGTGGATGTGAGGACCTTTGAATTGGTCCCACTATTTGAGGAAACAACATGACGAATGAGCAAGACTCACACCTAGAAACACCTGGCATGCCGGAACCCCAATCCTTTAACGATGCGACCGCGGCCGTTGATCGGCTTGAAGAAATATATCGCGCGGCGACGACCTTTTTGTGTGATCGTTTTACGGTTGCTTTGAGCGATGGGGCGCCGTCAACACGGTGCCGCGCCTATTACCCCGAGGTTCGGATCACCACGACAAGCTTTGCCTCGATCGACTCACGGCTGTCCTTTGGGCATGTGGCTGAGCCGGGCACCTATGCCACGACGATCACCCGCCCGGATCTGTTTCGACATTATCTGATCCAGCAGATTGGCCTGCTGATGGAAAACCACGATATTCCGGTCACGATCGGCGCGTCATCCACACCAATGCCCGTACATTTTGCTGTGGCAGCGGCGGGCGATGTGGTTGTGCCGGGGGCCGGGGCTGCACCCTTTACGCTGCGCGATGTGTTCGACGTGCCCGATTTAAGCACGACAAATGACGAAATCGCCAATGGCTATGGCTTCACCTATCCAGACGGAGCCAGCCCGCTTGCGCCTTTCACGGCACAGCGCGTGGATTACTCCTTGGCGCGGTTGTCGCACTACACTGCAACAGATGCTGAGCATTTCCAGAATCATATCCTGTTCACGAACTACCAATTCTATGTTGAGGAATTCGAGGCGTATGCCCGGGAAATGCTGGCCGATCCAAAGAGCGGCTACACATCCTTTGTCGCGACGGGGAATCAAGAGATTACAAGCGCCGACGGAGAGATTGATACCCCGGCCAAACTGCCGCAGATGCCCACCTATCACCTCAAGCGCGCGGGTTCTGGCGGAATCACATTGGTGAATATCGGAGTTGGGCCATCCAATGCCAAAACGGCTACGGACCATATCGCCGTCTTGCGGCCTCATGCTTGGCTGATGGTTGGGCACTGCGCTGGATTGCGCAATTCCCAGCAGCTTGGCGATTTTGTTCTGGCCCATGCGTATCTACGGGAGGATCACGTGCTTGACGATGATCTGCCTGTTTGGGTGCCAATCCCTGCGCTGGCCGAGATCCAAACATCGTTGGAACATGCCGTCGAGGAGGTGAGCGGCCTGCAAGGCTATGAGCTTAAGAGGCTCATGCGGACGGGCACCGTTGCCACGATTGATAACCGCAACTGGGAACTCCGCGACCAATCCGGCCCGGTTCAAAGGCTCAGCCAATCTCGCGCTATCGCGCTGGATATGGAAAGCGCGACTATTGCCGCCAATGGCTACCGCTTCCGTGTTCCTTATGGAACGCTGTTGTGTGTTTCAGACAAGCCGCTACATGGGGAGCTAAAGCTGCCAGGCATGGCCACGGATTTCTACAAAACGCAGGTCACACGGCATCTTAAGATCGGAATTCGTGCGATGGAAATCCTCCGAGACATGCCGCTTGAACGTATCCACAGCCGCAAGTTACGGTCTTTTGAAGAGACGGCCTTTTTGTAACCCACTGCTGACGTGGGGAAAATACACGCGATATGGCGGAAATAAGGGCGTTTTGAACACTATTTGTTGTGACAAACCCATAGATACCGTTAGTATCGCCGGACGAGGCCCGACATTTGGGCAGTAAGGAGAAAAAAATGGCCAAGCCTTTGACCAAAACCCAACTTGTCGCCGCTCTGGCCGATGAGATGGATACAGATAAGAAGTCCGCTTCATCCGCATTGGATGCATTGGTTGCAGTAATTACCAAAGAAGTTTCCGGTGGCGGTGCTGTCACCATGCCGGGCGTTGGCAAAATTTATTGCCGCGAACGCCCCGAGCGTATGGTTCGCAACCCAGCAACGGGTGAGCAGATCAAAAAAGAGGCGGACAAAGTCGTGAAAATGACGATCGCCAAAGCGCTGAAAGACAGCGTAAACGGCTAAGTCGACCTAATATCAAGAATATGGGCCGTCCGCTGATTCAGTTGGGCGGCCTTTTTCATGGAGCTGTCACATGGACCCTGTCCTCCTTTGGGCGTTTATCGCTACAACGCTGATTTTCACACTGGTGCCGGGGCCATCTGTGGCGCTTGCGTCCGCTCAGGCGGTGCGCTTTGGGCGCCGCGCGGCGCTTGTAACTGTTGCAGGAGATGCGCTTGGCACGGTGGTGCATATCGTGATCGCAACGGCGGGTCTGCAGCTGCTGATTGGTCTGTCAGATCGAGTGCTGCCGTGGCTTCAGATTGCAGGCGGCGCCTATATTGTGTGGCTGGCAATTCAGAGCCTGCGACACACATCAACCGATGCGCGCAACCCCGCCGCCAGAGCGACCTTTTGGACCGGCTTCTTCGCCTGCGTGACCAACCCCAAGGCAATCGCGTTTTTCGTAGCACTCTTCCCCGGCTTTATATCGACAGAGCATTCCGTGGTGCTTCAGGCCGTTGTCTATGGTGCGATCTTTCTTGTTATCGATGCAGCTCTGATACTCGCTTATGCGTTGGTCGCTGAGGTGACATTCCGCAAGACGGTACGTCGCTGGATGAGCGTTGAGATGCTTAGCGGCCTTGGCTTGTTCGGCGTAGGTGCGCTGATGATTGCCAAGGGGCTGCGCGAGATACCGGGGCGCTAGACATGGACCTTCGCGCGATCATCCTTGGCTTGCTCTTTGCGTTTGCGTGGTCGTCGGCCTTTACTTCGGCACGGATCATTGTGGCTGAGGCACCGCCTTTGCTTATCCTTTCATTGCGGTTCTTTTGCTCTGGGTTAATCGGTGTCGCGATTGCGCTGGCCTTGGGGCAATCCTTTCGGCTGACCCGGGCGCAGTGGCGGGCAACTGTAATCTTTGGCATCTGCCAAAACGCGCTTTATCTTGGGCTCAACTTTGTTGCGATGCAGTGGATCGAAGCATCGCTGGCAGCCATCATCGCGTCGGCCATGCCGCTCGCGGTGGCACTTGCTGGGTGGGTTATCTTCCGCGATCGGGTTAGCCCGCTGGGCATTGCCGGATTGATTGCGGGCATGGTCGGTGTTGCTTTGATCATGGGGATGCGGCTTTCAGGCGGAGCGGATCTTTTGGGGGTCGTCTTTTGTTTGATTGCCGTTGCGGCGCTGACAGCAGCAACGCTTTCCCTTCGCACCGCGTCGTCGGGCGGCAATTTTATGATGGTAGTGGGTCTGCAAATGCTGATCGGCGCTGCTGCATTGCTGGTTCCGGGGCTTATGCTGGAGACTTGGGACGTGACCTGGACCCCCCGCTTGACGCTCGCGTTTGCGTACACAACCCTGGTGCCGGGGCTGTTGGCGACACTCATCTGGTTTTACCTTGTAGATCGCATTGGCGCGGTCAAAGCAGCAACGTTCCATTTTCTGAACCCGTTCTTTGGCGTGGCTGTTGCAGCGGTCTTTCTGAGCGAGGCGTTGGGCTGGCTCGATGTTGTCGGCGTCATGATCATCACAGCGGGTATTCTTGCGGTTCAGCTTTCCAAACAAATGCCACCCACGCAGAGTTGAGCATTTGTAACCGTGTAGACGGCTGACTTTTGCCCGCATGTCAGGCAGATCATGCTTCATGGACTTGGTATTTGGATATCTTGCGGGCCTACTGACGCTCATCAACCCTTGCGTTGTGCCGGTGCTGCCGATCGTGCTGGCATCGGCCGTGCAAGCCTCAAAATGGGGGCCGGTGGCGCTGGCTGCAGGTATGAGCCTTGCCTTTGTTGCGCTGGGCGTTTCGGTTACCGCATTCGGACGCGCGCTTGGTATAGATGAAACCACGATTTCAAACGCAGGCGCAGTGTTGATGATCGCGTTTGGGCTTGTGCTTTTGGTCCCCCAATTCTCTGCCAGCTTTGCAACTGCAACCGGCGGATTTGCTGGCCGCGCGGACGCAGGGCTAGAGGATGTGGACCGCACATCGGCACGCGGGCAATTCGTTACAGGGATGTTGCTTGGGGCGGTATGGAGCCCGTGTATAGGGCCAACGCTGGGAAGCGCGATTGCGCTTGCTTCAACCGGTGAGAATTTGGGTTGGGCTACCGCCATAATGGTGAGTTTCGCGCTGGGTGTGAGCACAATCATTCTTGGTCTTGGCTATGGTGCGCAATCCGCGTTGCGCAGCCGCGCGGTGTTGATGCGCCGTATATCTGTCTGGGCGCGCCCAATGATGGGTGTGATGCTTATACTCGTGGGCTTCGGAATACTGTTCAAAGTCCATCACATGATCGAAATCTGGGCGTTGGAAACACTGCCCTACTGGCTTCAGGACCTATCGGTCCGATTCTAAAAGGAGAGATGTTATGAACCGTCGTGACTTTATCGCTGCTGTTGGTGCAACCGCCGTTTTGCCGATGACCGCACAAGCCTCAACCGGGTGGGTCGAATATATTCCGGGTCTTGTGAAAAAGCGCCTTGCAGCCGGTGAAACCGTGTTTCTGGATGTAGCTGCCGATTGGTGCACGACCTGCAAGAGCCAAGAGCGCACGATTAATGCGTTGAAATCTGAGAACCCTGCCTACGATGCCGCGGTGACCTTTATTCGGCTGGACTGGGATGACCACCGGCGTTCTGCGTTGGTGGATGAACTGCGTATCCCGCGCCGCTCGACCCTTGTTGTGCTGAAAGGCGATGCAGAGCTTGGCCGGATCGTAGCCGGCACCAGCCGCGGTGACATTCGGGCACTTATGGATACCGCGCTTACAGCCGCGAGTACCTGACAGCGTTTCTGAGTTAGGGCCCGCCCGCCTCCCTTCTGCGCCTACGGCTCGAACACTCGGGGACGCGCCTTCGGCGCGGGGTCTTTGCGATATGGGTGGTTTAGGTGTGACTGCCGGAGTGGGGCCAGCCCCACACCCCGGAGTACGTGGATCATTGAAGCATGGCATTGGTCTTCAATGATCCGGATACTCCCCCCGGAGGGTACGGGTTCAGCCGATCTTGCCTTGATTTGATCCAACTTGGCCGCGATGCAACAGCACATGATCCAGAAGCACGCAAGCCATCATGGCTTCGCCAACTGGGACGGCGCGAATGCCGACGCAGGGGTCATGGCGACCTTTGGTAATGATCTCAGTTTCTTCACCCGCTTTGGTGATCGTCTTGCGAGTTAAGAGAATCGAAGAGGTTGGCTTTACTGCAAAGCGGACCACCACATCCTGCCCAGTGGAGATCCCACCAAGAATGCCACCTGCATGGTTCGAGGAATAGACAGGACCATCTGGGCCCATCGTGATCTCATCTGCGTTTAGCTCACCAGTCAGCATTGCCGCGGACATGCCCTCACCAATCTCCACGCCTTTGACTGCGTTGATGGACATCATGGCCGCAGCGAGATCCGTATCCAGTTTGCCATAGACGGGCGCGCCGATCCCTGCTGGCATGCCGCGCGCTGTGACCTCGATCACCGCGCCAACGGAAGAGCCTGATTTTCGCAAACCATCCAAGTACTCGGCCCAAATTTCAGCGGCAGTCGCATCGGGCGTCCAAAAAGGGTTTTGCCCAATCTGACCCCAGTCAAACGCAGCCCTGTCAATTTCATGGGCCCCCATGCGGGTCATATACCCGGTGATCTGCAAGTTCGGCGCCAGCGCCTTTAGCGCTTCGCGCGCAAGCCCGCCTGCTGCCACGCGCGAAGCCGTTTCACGAGCCGAAGAGCGGCCGCCCCCGCGGTAATCCCTCACGCCATATTTCTGATAGTAAGTGATATCTGCATGGCCGGGGCGGAACTTGTCCATGATATCCCTGTAGTCTTTGGACCGCTGATCGGTGTTTTCGATCATCAGCTGAACGGGTGTTCCGGTGGTGACACCTTCGAACACGCCGGAAAGAATGCGGACCTGATCCGGCTCGCGGCGCTGCGTGGTGTACTTATTCTGGCCCGGTTTGCGCTTATCCAGCCAGTGTTGGATCATCTCTTCGGAGATCGGCACGCCGGGCGGGCAGCCATCAATCGTCGCGCCAAGGGCGGGACCGTGGCTTTCGCCCCAAGTGGTGACACGGAAGAGGTGGCCAAATGTGTTTAGGCTCATATGCGGGCGCTCCGGGTTGGTTGCCCCGCGTTTATCGCCCCTCCTGACGCTCGGCAAGCCGCGCGCGGCGGGCATTGGCATCGGATGTGATGAAGGTCACGCTGCGATCTACCAATATCACAAGGCTGGCGGTGATTCAAAGCGGCATGTCATGGGACGCGGCGATCCCATAGGCATAGTAAACGAGCCAAATAAAGCCAAGCTCAAGGCATAAAACAACTAGACGCAATCCCCCAAGGGCGACTCCTTTCTCCTGAATTTCAGATATGTCCTTTCTTACCATAAAACCGAGCCGCGCGCCTGTGCCCCAACTTGATTTACTTTCAAAAACAGCAGGTTGCACGGTTGTTTGCGGATCTCTCTTGCCCTTCGGTGCGAAAGCTGCATTTTGAGCGTCACCTCGGGGTGCCATGTTTGTGGCTGAGATGCGTGATGCGAACCCGTAGAACCTGAACCGGCTAGAACCGGCGGAGGGAAGGTATTGGACACTCCAAAACCCTCACCCCCGTTCGGCGTATTGGAGAACCAAGATGAAGATGCTTCCCCTTTTCGCAGGACTGACCCTTGTTGCCACAACGGCAGCAGCGCAGACGCCTGTATTGACTGTGTATGCCCCTGATTATTTCGGGTCCGAATGGGGGCCGGGACCCTCAATCGAGGCAGGATTCGAAGAGATTTGCGGCTGTGATCTGCAATATGTGACGGGCGATGTGCTGCCTCGCATCCTTTTGGAAGGTCAACGCACCGATGCGGATGTGGTGATTGGGTTAAACACTGATGTGACCAAGCGCGCCCGCGAAACGGGCCTTTTTGACGCGCATGGGCAAGACGTCAGCGCGCTGACACTGCCCGTTACTTGGGAAGATGAGACATTCCTGCCGTTTAACTGGTCCTATGTTTCATTCGTCTACGACACGACAAAGATTGAAACGCCCCCCTCTAGCTTTGCAGCCCTATTGGACGCGCCTGAGGACGTGAAGCTTGTTATACAAGACCCTCGTTCCTCGATCTCGGGCCTTGCGCTTTTGCTGTGGGTCAAGTCTGTTTACGGCGATGAGGCCGGCACCTATTGGGAGGCGTTGGCCCCACGGATCGTGACCGTGACCCAAGGCTGGTCCGAAGCGTATGGCATGTTCACCGATGGTGAAGTGCCAATGGTGCTCAGCTTCTCTACCTCACCCGCCTATCACATTATCGCTGAAGAGGACCAAACCAAACAGGCTGCGATCTTTGACGATGGGCATTATGCGTTTTTTGAGCTGGCCGCCAAAGTCGAGGGTACGGATGTGCCAGAGCTAGCAGACGCATTTATGGCTTATGTGTTGTCCGAAGGGTTTCAGGAGGGCATTCCAACAACCAACTGGTCCTATCCTGCGGCGTTGGCCGATGAGAAACTGCCGCAAGGTTTTCAGGATCTTCCGCGCCCGGCGACAGCATTGTTCTACTCTGAAGAGGAAGCGGCTGCATTGCGCGATGACGCATTGGAAGAATGGCGCGCCGCGCTGTCCCGCTAAGGGCTGTATTTGGGGCGGCTTCGGCCGCCCTGATGCTGACGCTCACACTTGGCACGCTTATCGCCGTCGCGATGCGCGCAGAGGGTGTGAGCGGCTTTGGTCCCGGAGATTGGGGGGCCATTCGGTTTACGATCACACAGGCATTGATCTCTGCGGCTTTGTCAGTGCTTGGGGCAATTCCGGTTGCGCGGGCATTGGCGCGGCGGCGCTTTGCGGGGCGGGGGTTTGTGATCGCCCTTTTGGGTGCACCGTTTATCCTACCCGTGATTGTGGCCGTGCTTGGGCTGGTGGCGGCCTTCGGGCAAAACGGGATAATCAATTCCGCGCTTCAAGCGCTGGGTCTGCCCACAGTGAGCCTTTATGGCTTTCACGGCGTTATACTCGCACATGTTTTCTACAATCTGCCGCTGGCGACGCGCCTTATCCTTCAAGGATGGCTAGCCGTTCCAGGTGAAAAGATGCGGCTGGCTGGATCACTGAATTTCGCGCCGCGCGATATCCAACGGCATATCGAATGGCCGATGCTGCGTGAAACGGCCCCGGGGGCGTTTTTGGTGATTTTCCTTTTGTGCCTGACCAGCTTTGCCGTTGCACTGGCTGTCGGGGGAGGACCCCGGGCGACAACGGTTGAGCTGGCGATCTATCAGGCGTTTCGCTTTGATTTTGATCTGGGCAAGGCCGCATTGTTGGCGCTTGTGCAATTCGGGCTTTGTGCTTGCGTTGGGTTAGTCGCCTTTTGGATCGCCCTGCCGCAAACGGCGATGGCGGGGCTTGATGGCGTCCAAAGACGCTGGGATGCGGATGGTCTGGCATTGCGGATACAAGACTGCGCAGCGATAGGTTTGGCGTGCCTGTTTTTGATTGGGCCGATGACTCTTGTGCTGTGGGGTGGAGTGCCTGCACTGATCGATTTGCCGGGCACTGTCTGGCGCGCTGCGGGAACTTCTATCGCGATTGCGCTTGTCTCGATGGCACTGACGCTGTGTCTTTCGTTGTCTTTGGTAATGTGGGCCGAAGGCGGTGGTCGTGCGGGGCGCGCGTTGGGTGAGGGGATCGGCGCGTTAGCGCTTGCGGCCTCACCGCTTGTGATGGGGACCGGGCTGTTCATTTTGATCTTCCCCTTTGCCAACCCGCAGGACCTTGCTCTTAGTGTAACAATCGCGGTCAATGCGGCTGTGTCGGTGCCATTTGCCGTACGGGTTCTCGCCCCGGCCCTTCGCGAGCTTGAGGCATCGTACGGAGCGCTTGCAGATAGCCTCGCGCTTAGTGGGTGGGCACGTTTGCGTTGGCTGATCCTGCCCCGATTGCGCAGGCCCTTGGGATTCGCGGCGGGGCTATCTGCCGCGCTCAGCATGGGGGATCTTGGTGTGATTACATTGTTTTCGCAGCAGGGCAATGAGACGCTGCCATTGGCCATGTATCAGTTGATGGGAGCATATCGGCTTGATCAGGCGGCAGGTGCTGCATTGCTGCTGGTGCTGCTCAGCTTTGGTTTGTTCTGGGCTTTTGATCGGGGAGGACGCGTGAATGCTGACACTTGAAAGGCTGAGGTTCACGCGCGGGGACTACACCCTAAACGCGGATTGGAGCCTGCCACGCGGCAGCCGTTGTGCCGTTTTGGGGCCGTCAGGCGGCGGGAAATCTACGCTGCTCAGCCTTATCGCTGGTTTTGAACCACCCGCCGCTGGTCGGATCTGGCTTGCGGGTGTGGATATCACCGGGCAATCGCCCGGTGCGCGCCCGATAAGCACGGTGTTTCAGGAAACGAACCTGTTTCCGCATCTGAGTGTGTCACAGAATGTCGGGCTTGGTCTTACCCCCGCGCGGCTCAGTGCAGCGCAGGCGGATGCGGTCACAGATGTACTGCGCGCGGTTGAGTTGGCGGCGTTCGCGGATCGCAAACCCGGTGCGTTGTCAGGCGGGCAGCGCGCGCGCGTGGCACTGGCGCGTGTTCTGCTGCGGGAACGGCCCTTGCTTCTGTTGGATGAAGCGTTTTCAGCGCTGGGGCCCGCTCTTAAGAATGAGATGTTTGCATTGTTGGAGAGCATTTTGTCCCAAACGGGAGCGACCGTGCTGATGGTCACCCATGACCCCGAAGAAGCGGCCTTGATGGATCAGATCATCGTTGTTGAGGGCGGCAAGGCACACGCACCACAGCCCGCCGGGCCGATTTTGGCGGACCCTCCCCCGGCGCTTGCTGCCTATTTGGGACGCTAGCGCACTCCGAGCCCACCAAACGAAAAACGCGGGCCAAGAGGGGCCCGCGTTTTAGAATTTCAAAGCATCAGCGCAGCTTAGTCTTTGCGCTTGGCCGCCCCTTTGACCGGGGCCCAAATCCGTTTGTTGACCAAGTAAAGAAGCATCGCCAAAACGCCAAGGAAGATGACGCCCGTCAGGCCAGCAGTCTTGCGCGCCATCATTTTGGGTTCTGCCGTCCACATCAGGAATGCAGCCACATCTTGGGAGACCTGCTCCAGCGTGGCTTCGGTGCCATCTTCATAAAACACGTCATCGCCATAGAGCGGCGGCGCCATTGAGATCCAGCCGCCCGGAAAGGCCTTGTTTTCGTAAAGAAACGCGCCTGCTTCCTCTTTCTCTTCGCCGGTGTAACCGGCCAGCAAGGACGCAATGTACTCTGCGCCACCCATGCCGTTAAAGAACTGCGAGAT
This sequence comes from uncultured Paracoccaceae bacterium, assembly GCA_937995865.1. Classification (GTDB taxonomy): domain Bacteria; phylum Pseudomonadota; class Alphaproteobacteria; order Rhodobacterales; family Rhodobacteraceae; genus Shimia_B. The sequence goes on from CALKJA010000040.1 coordinate 33,285, forward strand.
CCCGGTGCCGTATGGACCGTGGAATCCAGCCCGCGCCTTGGCCATCAAAGACAGGTCAGGCGCGTTGTTCAAAGAGCTTGGAGGGAATTTATCGGCCGGAGTGGCGGCGCGGAAATCTCCGTCACCGTCAAACAAGGTTGGATCCCAGACTTGATAGAAGGCCGCGTAGGCACGGACCTGATCTTCTGGCAGCTTTGGGCCACCGGAGTCACCAAGCGTACGGAACGCAACAAACTTCATGCCGTGGCAGGCTGCACAGACTTCCGTGTAAACCTGAAGGCCACGCTGGAGCTGCATCTCATCGAAAGTGCCGAATGGGCCTTCGAAGGAGAAGTCATAGTCATGGACCTCTCCATCCCCACCGGCGGCAAAAGCGCCACCACCGGTCAGGCCAAGAACAAGCGCCGCAGAGAGGGTAAGTTTCTTCAACATTGGTCTTTCCTTACTCGGCAGGGGTGGCTGCGCCAGAAGCGTCGCTGCCCTCGGATTTGCCGTAATGTGCGTTGAAGTCGTCCTCGATGGTCGACGGCGGGGTTGTTGGTTTCTCAATCACACCCAAGAGCGGGAGGATCACGAGGAAGTAGCCAAACCAATACGCAGAGGCCAAAAGCGAAAGGCTCGCATAGGGCTCTTCTGCTGGCATAGCACCCAGCCACATCAGGAAGATAAAGTCAGCCACAAGGATCCAGAACCACCACTTGAACATTGGGCGATACCGGCCGGAGCGGACCGAAGATGTATCCAACCAAGGAGCAACAGCCATCACTGCAATCGCACCAAACATCGCCAAGACGCCAAAGAACTTGGCGTCAATGATGCCGCCGGTGATCCAGCTGGCGAACATGACGATCCACACATCTGCGGTAAAGGCCCGCAGGATCGCGTAGAACGGCAAGAAGTACCATTCGGGAACGATGTGTGACGGCGTTACCAATGCGTTGGCTTCGATGTAGTTGTCAGGGTGGCCAAGGTAGTTTGGCATAAAGCCCACGATCGCAAAGAACACGACAAGCACGATAGCCATCGCATAAAGATCTTTGATCACGAAATACGGCCAGAACGGCAGCGTGTCGCGCGCCGCTTCTTCTTTGGACCCACGTCGCACTTCAACACCCGTTGGATTGTTGTTGCCGGTGGTGTGGAACGCCCAAATGTGAACGATCACCAGACCCGCAATCACAAACGGCAGAAGGTAGTGCAGGGAGAAGAAGCGGTTCAGAGCCGGTTGGCCAACTGCGCCAGCGCCCAGCAACCATGTTTGCAATGCCTCTCCCACAAATGGGATCGCGCCAAACAGACCGGTGATCACAGCCGTACCGTGAAAGGACATTTGACCCCAAGGCAAAACGTAGCCCATAAAGGCGGTGCCCATCATCAAGAGGTATATCAGCATGCCGATGATCCATGTCACCTCACGGGGGGCCTTATAAGATCCGTAGTACAGGCCGCGGAACATATGTGCATAGACCGCCACAAAGAACAGCGATGCGCCGTTCATGTGCAGGTAGCGGATCATATGGCCGCCATTCACGTCACGCATGATGTGCTCAACCGACGCAAACGCCATGTCCACATGCGGCACGTAATGCATCACCAGCACAACACCGGTGATGATCTGCAGCGCCAAAGTAAAGGTCAGCACGATGCCCCAGATCCACATCCAATTCAGGTTCTTGGGCGTGGGGATCATGATCGTATCGTACAATAGCCCAATCACTGGCAAGCGCGCGGCCATACCTTTTTCAAAGTTGGACTTCGGTTCGTAATGGTCGTGAGGAATTCCACCCATGGGTCTTTCTCCTTAACCGAGTTGAATCGTTGCATCGTCTACGAAAGACGCCGGCGGAATCGCCAAGTTCTGCGGCGCGGGTCCACGGCGAATTCGGCCTGATGTATCGTAGTGAGAGCCATGGCAGGGGCAGAACCAACCGCCAAAGTCGCCAGCATCACCCAGCGGAACACAGCCAAGGTGCGTGCAGACACCCATCTGAACCAACCACTCACCGCCCTCATCCAAGGCACGGTTCTCATCGGTGGCGTCAACTTCGCCGTCGATATTCTCATTCCGAGCGATCGGGTCTTGCAGGTCGCTGATCTCTACAGACCGTGCGGCCTCAACATCCTCGGGCGTGCGGCGGCGGATAAAGACCGGCTTGCCCTGCCACAGTACTGTGATTTGCGTTCCCGCAGAAATGCCGCTGACGTCAACACGGATCGATGCGAGGGCAAGAACATCTGCCGACGGGTTCATCTGATTGATCAACGGCCAGACAGCTGCGCCAACGCCCACGGCGCCCGCGCTAGCAGTGGCGTAATACAGGAAGTCTCTGCGATCCCCATCGTGGTCTTGTGCGTGGTCGTCTACTTGCGACACGGCGTCCTCCGCTAAATTTCGTCCTTTGCCGCATAGTCGCGGCTCCGGCGTTCCAGAACGAATGGGCGTAAGAAAGCTCCTACGCCGATCAGAACCGTAACTAGAGCCATGTTGCAGGGGCGTCCAGCGGACAATCGGGCGCAGTCGCATAATCAACGCAATGAATGCGTTGCCCAAGGCAAGAGATGTACGTGCAGTCGGACAGTTTTAGGTAGGGGGCGGTGTGGCTTGCATAGAAGGCCATTCCGCCGCTTTTGCGTACCACGCGGCAAGTTCAGGGCGTGTGGCGCGCCAATTCCGTGGGGCATGGCGGAAATCCAGATACCCCAATGTACAGGCCAAAGCGATATGCGCCATGTCCTTGCGGCCATGCAGATGCGACATCCAGCGTGATTCTATTGCATCCAGCGCGCGGGTGACTTTGGTCCACTGCGCCTCGATCCACCCGTCGGATTGCTGGACCTCTGGGCGCAAACGGCGCTCATAGACCATCAGCACAGCCGCCTCTGCCGCGCCGTGAGCGGTGGCTTCAAGTGTCAGCACCTCCCAAAGCCGGTTCTCCGGGTAAAGACCCGCATCCGCGCGGGAATCCAAATAGCGGCAAATGACACGGCTGTCATACAATGCCGCACCTTCAGGGCGGATCAGGGTGGGAATCTTACCCACTGGATTGGCCGAGGCGACCTCAGGCGCGGTTTCAAGGGCCGTCGTCGTGACATCCCGCAGGGTGATCTGATCAATCAGTCCGGTTTCATGAGCAGCCACAACGGCCATGCGTACAAACGGTGAGGCGGCCGCCGAAAGAAGCTCCATCACCGAATCCAGCGCAGTCGAACGCGCGCGAGGGCAGCCGCATCAATTTCCAGACGCGGTCCGGATTTTTTGACGAAAACCGTACGCTTCAACCGCGCGCTTGCGTTGACTTGTGTGCTGTTGTCTTGCTTGTCGCGGCGCATCTCAATCCCTTCTTCGACGGTATCCATCACATCCTCGGTGTGTTGGTTTCGGCGCATCTTGGGAATCGCGCGGGTCGCGGCATAGGTTGCGAGCGCAACAGCGCCATAGCGCAGAGCAATACCCGCGATAGGGGCAAGTGGGACAGCCATGACAATCTCCTCCAGTTGCTCACAAGGTAGGGTGTCATAGCGCATCTGTCACCCTTCGGGCGGGGATTTCATCAACGCCGCAAGTGCGGGTGGGTCAACACCCAAACCAGAGCGTCCTATTTCAGATGCCGCTCTTTCGCGCACATCATCAGGCTTGTTCTGGCCCAACTTCCATGTGCTTTCCACATCCTTAATATGCAATACGGCGGGCACAATCGCGCGCAGCATCCGCTCCATGACGCCGTCTCCCATTTTCGATGAAAGCCAAGGCGGCTTGGGCTGAAGTTGATCTTCGAAAAGGGCGGTTTGGCGGTCAAGCAAGCCATGCAAGGCGTCTTGCGGCCTTAGCTCTAACCAACCCTTCAAATGCACAGCAACGTAATTCCAGGTGGGCACCTGATCCGGCACGCCGTACCAATCTGGCGAGACGTAGCTATCCGGCCCCATGACCGCCAACGTTGCTTGGGCGGGCAATGCGCGGGCGATCGGGTTGGACCGAACAAGGTGCAATTCAACCTGTGCACCGTCGTCGCTAAGCAGAAACGGAATATGTGCGAGCAGTGGACCGGCGTCGTCATTGAGTGCCAATGTGCCAAAAGACCGCTCACGGACCAGTTGCAAGGAACGGTCTTTTGGCGTTTGGCGGAAGCTATTATTGGGGTGCATGAAATGCCTCAGGGACGATTGGATGGATCTTTGAAACGGCAAACCGTGTGTTTAGCCTACGCCGTAAGCCGATCGTTTTGGGAGCCCGTAATCGTGGCCGTCACAATTTGGCCGGGGATTTGGTCGGTACTCAAGGCCACTTCCGTGAAATGCTCTGTGCGGCCCATATCCGCGCGTTCCATCAGAATACTGCGCGTGCCACCGATTTGCGCTGTAAGGTGCGTTTGAACGGCCTCCGCGCCTTTGGCCCTAAGCATAGTCGCCCTTGATTTTATCGTGACTCCGTTCACTTGCGGCATCCGCGCAGCCGGTGTGCCCGGCCGAGGCGAGTATGGAAAAACGTGCAACCAAGTGAGGTTGCAATCTTCAACCAGACGCAGCGAATTCTCAAAATGCGCGTCAGTTTCTGTTGGAAAGCCCGCGATAATATCCGCGCCAAACGTGATGCCGGGCCTGTGCTTGCGCGCGTCCTCCGTAAAGCGAATCGCATCGTCGCGGAGATGGCGGCGCTTCATACGCTTTAGAATCAGGTCATCCCCATGCTGCAGACTAAGGTGCAGATGCGGCATCAGGCGCGCTTCGGTTGCGATGGCTTCCATCAGCGCATCGTCTACTTCGATACTATCAATGCTGCTGATCCTAAGCCGCGGCAGATCTGGCACCAGCTTGAGGATTCTGGTTACCAAATGGCCCAGCTGGGGCGTGCCGGGCAGGTCTGCACCCCAGCTTGTCATATCCACTCCGGTCAGCACGACCTCGTTAAATCCGCGATCCACAAGACGCTTGATCTGATCCACGACCACACCAGCAGGAACAGACCGCGAATTCCCCCGGCCATACGGGATGATGCAAAATGTGCAGCGATGGTCACAGCCATTCTGAACCTGCACATAGGCCCGGTGCCGCCCGAACCCATCAATCAAATGCCCTGCCGTTTCCGTGACAGACATGATGTCATTGACCTGTACAGGCTCTGTTCCGCCCGTGGCGAGCGCCCCCCAGGTTGCCGGGTCCATTTTCTCGGAATTGCCGACCACATGGTCGACTTCGTCCATGCCCGCAAAGGATTCGGGGTCAATCTGAGCAGCGCAGCCCGTGACGATGATCTTGGCGTTCGGATTATCTCGCCGGCGTTTGCGAATGTCCTGCCGTGCTTTCCGAACGGCCTCGGCCGTTACAGCGCAGGTGTTGATGATAACCGAATCCGAAAGGCCTGCCCCATTGGCAAGCTCCTGCATGGCGGCGTCCTCATAGGCGTTAAGCCTACAACCGTGATTGGAAAAAACAGGCGCGGTCATAGACTGGCCAGAAACGCAGGCGTCAGCACTCCGTCAAACACATGGGCTGTGGGCCCAGACATCCAAACGCCATCTTCGCGCCAGTCGATATTGAGCGTCCCACCATCCAAATCGATCCGCACTGTTCGCCCTGTCAGACCCCGGCGGGCAGCAGCAACGGTCGTAGCACATGACGATGATCCAGACGCCAGCGTAATCCCGGCTCCGCGCTCCCAAACACGCATACGGATGTGGTCTGGCCCAATCACTTGGGCAAATTGCACATTTGTGCGTTGCGGAAACAACGGATGATGCTCCATTGCAGCACCTTGAGCCTCAAGATCAATCGCGCTCACATCCTCGACAAAGAACGTGCAATGGGGGTTGCCCATGCCTGTTGCGGTTGGATTGCCTTGGATAGGAAGGCTCAACGTATCGACTTTCTCAGAAAGAGGTATGTGTTGCCAATCGGTCAGCGGAGCGCCCATGTTGACAGCTGTCAACTTTTCTCCAGAGGCGCTTTCTGTCCGGGTGGCACTTAGCGTCGTATGTCCGGTGATCACGATACTCAGGTCATTGAGCCCGCTCGCTTCCATCTCACGTGCAGCGATGCAGCGCGTAGCGTTACCGCAGGCCGCCGAAGCCGAGCCATCGGCGTTGAAGAAGGTCAGCGTCAGTACATCCGTGTCTTCAATCACCGCAAGCTGATCAAAGCCCACACCGCGATGCCGGTCCGCAAGGGCCCGAGCCAAAGCTGGCGTGACAGGGCCTGCCCCACCTCGGCGGTCCACAACGACAAAGTCATTGCCAAGCCCGTGCATTTTCATGAACGGGAGGGAGGAAAGATGCTGATCCATAGCGCGAGCATATAGACGCTCAAGCCACGCTTTTCCAGACGGCAGACAGGCAGCATGACCTAACGATCTGTGAGAATGCGCCATAGGCAACAAGAATCGCCTTGACCCCCCCACGCACCCTTTCTAAGTAGCGCCCTAGCGTGGGCCGTTAGCTCAGTTGGTAGAGCAACTGACTTTTAATCAGTGGGTCGCAGGTTCGAATCCTGCACGGCTCACCACTGAACTCCAAGAATTGCGGATCAAATCTTGAATTGTGCAGGATTTTCGACATCTGCGATCGTTGGGTTCGAATGGAAGCACATGCGGAATGCCGCGCGATCGCTTTCTGACTGCCTTGTCGCCTCTTCCGCTTCGTGCTGAATCTAACTGCGGCCCTCAGCGGCGGTCCTACCGCCATCCCATCCCGCGGAATCCGCGAAAGCTATTTCCCCGATGACGGACGCAGCCCCTTACTGAATTGGCATGACCCATGATCAAAAGGCTTAGGAATCATCCACCGCCGGATCAGAAAAGAGACTCAACACGCGATCTCTGGCGTTCAACACCGCCGCGTCGATTTCAGCTCGGTTCCGTTCAAAACGCGACGAGGGTACGGGCACAGAGATCGCATACATCTCGTTGCTCCAATTTGTGAAGGCGAAGCCCGTGGCAATTACGCCTTCGTTGTTTTCTTCCCGATCATAAGCCAACTTTGAGTCAGAAATCGCATCCAGAATTTTGGAAAACGCCTCTGTATCAATTACCTGACCCTTGGCATCAAACTCACGAGCAGCCAGTTCAAGAGCGGAATTTCTTGGCAGCATGGCGAGACACGCACGACCATTCGCAGTGGTCGCCATCGGGAAAACCTCACCGACGGCTGAAAGCGTGATTAGTCGCTGGGTCCCCGGAATTTGGGCAACGAAAATCATCTTGTCTTTGCGATACACAGATAGATCGGCTGTTTCACCTGTTGCTTTGCTGAGATCAAACAAGATCTGATGGCAAAGCTCGGCCGTGTTAGCGCTTATGGCGGAGGCTAGGTGACTTATACCTGGCCCCAAGCGCAGACCCTCTTTAGCCGCGCTGGAAACAACATAGTCTTCTTCCAGAAGCGCGCCAACGATGCGCTGCACAGTCGAACGCGCCAGCCCGGTTGTCGTCGCAAGCTCGCCCAGGCTTTGCCCATTGGGATGGTCTTTTAGCGCACTTAAGATCCTCGCGGCCCGCGCAATGACTTGAACTCCGCTCCTGCTTTTTTCGCTCATTCTAGCTCCTTCGTCGAGGGAGGAATTGGCCGCCAAGACAGCCGTAAGTCAAGCACTTTGTCCACAATGCAGTACAGTTTATACTGCAATGCGAAAATACATTGACTGCATCGTGGGCGAAGATGTACTGCTATGCGGACAGGTTAGGGAGGACCTTCCTGAAAATTTAGCTTTGCAACGCGGTCTTGTCCGCGAACGAGAGAGGTGCGCCCATGGTAGAAATTCGCGGGATTGAATTCCAAGCAAACGACAGCAACGATATGGGATTGGAGTTTGTGAACCTGAGCCACCGTTTTGGGTATCAGTGCCCGAACTGGCCTTACTTCAAAGATGTTGCCATTGAGCGTAAGC
>CALKJA010000041.1 GCA_937995865.1 uncultured Paracoccaceae bacterium
TAGAGGTTTATCGGTCAAAATTGATGCTTTTTATTTGTGAGTTGTACTCTGCCTGTCACAGAATTCGCCCGTTGAAACTTATGTTCTTTTCAGACATCTTGCACGCGAACAGCAAAGGGTCACTTCCATGAGCGCAGATATCGCGAAATCCACCCAAGGAAATGCGGATGAGACACGCTTCAAGCGTGTTCTCCTTAAGATCTCGGGTGAGGCGCTTATGGGTGATCAAGGTTTTGGTTTGCATCCCCCAACCGTGGCGCGGATCGCGCAAGAAGTGAAGACCGTGCATGATATGGGGGTTGAGATTTGCATGGTCATTGGCGGCGGCAATATTTTCCGCGGCCTCCAAGGCTCAGCCCAGGGAATGGAACGGACGACTGCAGACTATATGGGTATGCTAGCGACAGTGATGAATGCCTTGGGCATGCAAGCAGCTTTAGAAGAGCTCGGCGTCTTTACGCGAGTGATTTCCGCTATCCCTATGGACCAAGTCTGTGAGCCGTACATCCGCCGACGCGCCGTGCGCCATCTTGAGAAACAACGCGTTTGTATTTTCGCCGCCGGGACCGGCAACCCGTATTTCACCACGGATACCGCAGCGACCTTGCGCGCGAATGAGATGTCTTGTGAAGCGATCTTTAAGGGCACCAAAGTGGATGGCGTGTATGACAAGGACCCCGTTAAACACGAAGATGCAGTACGGTTTGACACTGTAAGTTACGATGAAGTGCTTCAAAAGCGTCTGGGTGTCATGGATGCATCGGCCATAGCTCTGGCACGAGATAACAATTTGCCCATCATAGTGTTTTCGCTTGATGAGCCCGGCGGTTTCCGTGGCATTCTGGCTGGTAAGGGTACTTTTACCCGCGTTCAGGGCTAATCAATTCACCGGCGTACAACGACACTTGGCACAAGGGTGGCGCGTTAAGCTGCGCAAATCCTGCACAGTCTGCCTATACATTGTACGCGATACGAGGCTATACGTCTCTTCAAAGCAACAACTGACAGGCCAGAAATGTCCGAAGATATCGTCGAACCGGATCTTGATGATCTGCAACGCCGCATGGACGGGGCAATTGCTTCGCTCAAAACGGAGTTTGCTTCGCTGCGCACAGGCCGCGCATCAGCGTCTATGCTTGAGCCCATCATGGTTGAAAGCTACGGCCAGATGACTCCAATCAATCAGGTTGGTACGGTAAACGTACCTGAACCCAGGATGGTGACCGTGAATGTTTGGGACAAGAGCCTTGTGAATAAGGTTGAAAAAGCCATCCGCGAAAGTGGGCTTGGTATTAATCCCCAGTTGAACGGCACAATCATTATGCTGCCGATCCCCGAGCTGAACGAAGAGCGTCGACGAGAGCTGTCTAAGGTTGCGGGCACATATGCCGAAAACGCCCGCGTTTCAGTGCGAAACGTACGCCGTGACGGAATGGACCAAATCAAGAAGGGCAAAGCTGCTGGCATGTCCGAGGATGATCAAAAGCTCTGGGAGGGTGAGGTTCAAGAACTCACCGACAAAATGATCAAATCTGTTGACCAATCGCTTGAGGTCAAACAAGCTGAAATCATGCAAGTGTAAAGCACCCACGATGCCCGACGCCGCAACTCTTCAGCCCACCGACGATCATTCCCCTTTCCATGTTGCGTGCATCATGGATGGAAACGGTCGCTGGGCGCAGATGCGGGGGCGGCCACGTTTGGTTGGTCACCATATCGGTGCAAGACGCGTACGAGATATCGTCAAGGCGTGTCCGGATGCTGGAGTGACACATCTTACGATTTTTGCGTTTTCGACTGAGAATTGGAAGCGGACACAGGTTGAAGTCGCGGGCCTCATGCGGCTTTTTCGGCGCTATATTACCCATGAGGCAAAGGCGCTTTTAGAAGCGGGCGTGCGTGTCCGCTTTATCGGCGACCGCATCCGGCTTGATGATCGACTTGTCCGGTTGATGGATGATTTGGAAATGTTGACAGCTGTCAACTCCAAGCTGAACCTGACGATTGCGATCAATTATGGTGGCCGCGATGAGGTGACGCGCGCGGCGCAGCGGCTGGCTGTGGAAATTGAGCGGGGCCGGTTGACCCATAAAGATGTCGATGCGGAGTGCCTCGCTCGGTTCTTGGATACACGCTTTTTGCCGGATCCCGATTTGGTCATACGGACAAGCGGAGAAGCCCGAATTTCCAATTTTTTGCTTTGGCAGTCCGCCTATGCGGAATATGAGTTTATTGATACGCTTTGGCCAGACTTCCACGCGGATGAGTTTTGCAAAATCGTCAAAGGTTATAGTACGCGCGCCCGCCGCTTTGGTGGTGTAACGGCATGACCGGGTCGTCCTGGGACGATTTGCGTACACGGCTGACCTCTGCCGCGCTCATGGCTTTGATTGGGATCACGGGTATTTGGCTTGGTGGCGTTTGGTTTCAGATGCTCACAGTGTTCGTGACTGCGGTGATGGTCTGGGAACTATGGATGATGATCAGTCCGGATGCACCTGTGCCCGGAATGCTGATGGCGGCAGGTGTGGCATCGATTTTGTCTGGCTTGTTTACGGATCCATTGATTTGGGGCTTCATCCTGTTCCCGCCTGTGGTTGGTGCAGCTGTTCTGACTCGTGAACGGTTAACGTTCTTTGGGTTTTCTTTGGCGATTATCCTGGCGGGGTGGGGGCTTGTATCCTTTCGCGCGGAAAACGGGATGCTCTGGATCATCTGGTTGATCGCGGTCGTAATCGCGACGGATGTTCTGGGCTATTTTGCTGGTCGGATGTTCGGGGGGCCTAAGTTCTGGCCTGCGGTTTCACCCAAGAAAACATGGTCGGGCACAGTTGCCGGATGGTTTGGTGCGGCCCTCGTTGGATATATTTTTGTGGTGTCTGCGGGGGCAGCATTCAGCATTGTCTTGATCTCGGTTCTCTTGAGCTTTGCCAGCCAACTGGGCGATATCGCCGAAAGCGCTTTGAAGCGGCGTATGAAGGTCAAAGACAGTTCAACTCTTATCCCTGGGCATGGCGGCCTATTTGATCGTTTTGACGGGCTTTTAGGGGCCGCACTTGCGATGTTGTTGGCGGCTTTGATCGTTGATGCGCCGAGCTTTGCCCTGTGAGCACACGCCGCGTGACGATCTTTGGAGCAACGGGCTCCATTGGGCAAAACACAATCGATCTAATCCGTCGGGCACCGACGGATTTCACCGTCGTTGCCCTGACCGGTGCGCGCAATATCAGCCAACTTGCAAAAGACGCCCGCGAGCTGGGCGCTGAACTTGCAGTCACTGCCGAGCCTGAGCTTTTGAGCGAATTGCGCGCTGCACTTGCTGGATCCGGGGTTGAAGCTGCAGCGGGGTCCGAAGCATTGATCGACGCGGCAGCCCGACCAGCGGATTGGTTTATGTCCGCAATTGTTGGAGCCGCGGGTCTTTATCCGGGTCTCGAAGCCCTCAAACACGGTACAACTCTGGCACTTGCGAACAAAGAAAGCCTCGTCACCGCAGGGCCGCTTTTGCTAGAAACGGCACGTAGATATGGCGCGCAAATCCTGCCTGTGGACAGCGAGCACTCGGCTGTTTTCCAAGCGCTTGTAGGCGAAGATCTGTCTGCTGTTGAGCGGGTGATCATCACGGCGTCCGGTGGCGCATTTCGTGATTGGCCGCTGGAAACGATCGCATCAGCGACAGTGGCTCAGGCCGCAAATCATCCCAATTGGAATATGGGCACGCGGATCACGATCGATAGCGCCTCTATGTTCAACAAGGCGATGGAACTTATTGAAACAAAAGAGTTTTTTGGAATTGAATCGAGCGCGATTGAGACGATTGTTCATCCAGAAAGCTTGATTCATGCGCTTGTTGGCTTCAATGATGGCGCGCTTATGGCTCATGTTGGACCGCCCGATATGCGCCACGCAATTGGGTACGCGCTCAACTATCCAAATCGCAAAGAGCTTCCTGTTGAGCGTTTGGATCTGGCGAAGATTGGCCAGTTTACGTTTTGCGAAGCCTGCGTCATCCGCTATCCGGCCCTCGCGCTTGCGCGCAGTGTTATGGAGCAGGGTGGATTGGCAGGTGCAGCCTTTAATGCGGCCAAAGAGCAAGCGCTTGATGGCTTTATTGACGGGCAGATTGGGTTCACCGACATGGCGAACACAGTCGAGCATGTTTTGGATCAGTTGGGCGGCACGGCGGATCTCTCTGAAATGATCACGCTTGAAAATATTGTTCAAACAGACCAAATCGCACGAAGAATAGCGCGGGACTACATCGCGCAGCATGGGCATTAGAAGCAGGCGTATCACATGGATCTTACCTCACTTATCGCCGCATTTGGCGGGCTCACTTGGGTCATCGTGGCTTTTGTTGTGGCGTTGTCGATCATCGTGGCGGTGCATGAATACGGCCACTACATTGTAGGTCGCTGGTGCGGGATCAAGGCAGATGTGTTTTCGGTTGGATTTGGCAAACCGTTGCTTCAGGGCACTGACCGGCACGGCACCCGCTGGCAACTCGCTGCCTTGCCATTTGGCGGCTATGTGAAATTTCGTGGCGATGCCAATGCATCTTCGGCCGGTTCGGACGGCGCCGTGATGAGCGATCTCACCCCACAAGAACGCCGTGCGACGATGCATGGCGCGCCGCTTTGGGCGCGGGCCTTGACCGTCTTGGCCGGACCAATGTTCAATTTTGTCATGTCCGCTTTGATTTTTGCCGTGTTTTTCATGGTCAACGGGGAGCCTGAGGATCCACTGCGGATCGAAACGCTCGCTGATATGCCTGTGGCGGTTGAGTTGATGCCCGGCGACGAGTTTCTGGCGGTTGAGGGCTTGCCTGCGACCAGCATGGTCGAGCTTTCTGAGCTGCGTGAGGATGTACCAGCCGCGCGCGAGCTGACCTATACCGTTCGACGCGACGGTGCGGTCATTGATGCTGCTGGTCCACACGTGTCACCGGCTTTGGTTGTTGGGGTGTCTTTGGACAGTGCTGCACAAGCTGCTGGTATCGAGGCCGGGGATGTTGTGCTGTCCATTGATGGTACGCCCGTCAACACGTTTGATGATATGGTGAACGTCGTAGCCGTCACCAAAGACAAGCCGCTGGCGCTTGAGGTGTGGCGCGCGGGGAAGGTGATGAACTTTACCCTAGAGCCGCGCGCAACGGATGAACGGCTTGATGGTGGCGGGTTCGTGACAAACTACCGTATTGGCCTTCGAGGTGGTACATTTTTCGAACCGGTGACGAAAGCGCTTGGCCCTATCACAGCCATCCCGGCAGCGATTGGTCAAGTAGGCCTCATTATTGTGTCGTCTTTGGATGGCCTTGTGAACATCATCGCTGGCAACATAGGCACGTGCAATCTTTCCGGTCCAGTGGGTATTGCGACAACGGCGGGCTCTATGGCGTCGCTTGGGTTAGATGATTTCATTTGGTTTATCGCGTTTATCTCCACGGCGGTCGGGTTGGTGAATTTGTTCCCGATCCCAATTCTTGATGGGGGCCATCTGGTCTTGCATGCTTATGAGGCGGTCATGCGCCGCCCGCCGTCGGACAAGGTCATGAACGGGCTGATGTTCTTTGGCTTGGGTGTGGTGCTTTTTGTGATGTTGTTTGGATTAGGCAACGATATTTACTGCCGCTTCCTTTTGCCGAATTTCGGCTAAACCCGGCAGCCGAGCCGCGTAACCGAACGCGTCAATCGTCCCATTAGTTTCACCGCTGTGCCGCATTCTTGCCCCATTCCGCCCGCATCCATCGGGGTGGAACGAAAGAGGTGAAACAATGCAGACTCTGACACACGGCGCACGCGGGCTTAGCCTTCTTGTCGATATGAACTGGGATCGCTTCTTGTTTGTGGGTGCGATTGCACTGGCGCTGGTTGCCGCAAGCCATTTGGGCCATCTCGCGGTGCCCGCAGCTTTCTGATCTGCGCAGAATTCCGCCTGAATCAATGCTTGCACGCCTTGGCGTGCAAAACGCCGTTCTGCGGCCCGTTGGATGGTTTTGACACCCCTCTCATAACTCGCTACTAGCTATGCAAAAATAGGCATCTCGGCGGTAGAGGGATAACCCACACATGTTTCAGCAGGGCTTTTTTGGCTTTCTAGGGAATCGTCTTCGTTTGAGTGCTGTTGTTGCACTCCTCCTGACAATGGTTTTTGCGTCAGAGGCTGTTGCGCAGGCGCGGATCTCAAACATCAACGTTGAAGGCAATCGCCGGATTGAATCAGCAACAATCGTATCCTTTGCCGGTATTTCAATGGGCCAGTCTTTAACGAGTGGTCAAATCAATGCCGCTGTTCAACGTATCCGAGAAAGCGGGCTTTTTGAGAACGTTGACGCGGTTCTCTCTGCCGGATCTTTGACGATCATTGTTTCTGAATTTCCAACCGTGAACCGTGTGGCCTTTGAAGGAAATCGCCGTCTTGATGACGCGGAACTTGGGCAATTGGTGCGGTCGGTCCCGCGCCGCGTTTATAACCCTGCAATTGCGGAACAAGATGCGGCGAGCATCGTTCAAGCCTATGCAGATCAAGGCCGACTGGCGGCGACAGTGACACCTAAGATTATCCGGCGTTCTGATAATCGCGTGGACCTGATCTATGAGGTGGCCGAAGGCGGGTTGGTCGAAATTGAACGAATCTCCTTTGTTGGCAACCGGACGTTTTCGGATCGGCGCTTGCGTCGTGTTCTTGAAACCAAACAAGCTGGCCTGCTGCGCGCTTTGGTGCGACGGGACACATTTGTTGAAGATCGGATCGAGTTCGACAAGCAAGTCCTGCGCGATTTTTACAACGCGCGCGGTTACGTGGATTTCCGTACCGTTTCGGTTGCGTCAGAGTTAGCTGATCAGCGCGATGGGTTCTTTATCACGTTTAATGTGATTGAGGGCCAGCAGTTCCGTTTTGGCTCAGTCACGGCGACCACCTCGCTCGGAGACGTTGACCCTGATGAGTTTCAGGATGCGATCCGCCTGCGCGAGGGCTCGGTCTATACGCCCGTAGCCATTGAAAACAACATCAACCGTTTGGAAGAGTTGGCGCTCCGCAATGGGCTAAACTTTATCCGTGTCAGCCCGCGCATTACGCGCAACGACCGTGATCTTACGCTGGACATTGAATTTGTCGTTGAGCGTGGACCACGCGTATTTGTTGAGCGGATCGATATCGAAGGCAATACCACCACGCTTGATCGGGTTGTGCGTCGCCAGTTCAAAGTGGTGGAAGGGGATCCCTTTAACCCGCGTGAGATCCGCCAAAGTGCAGAACGGATCCGGTCCCTTGGGTATTTTGCCAATGCGGATGTAGATGCGCGTGAAGGGTCTGCGCCCGATCAAGTTGTAATCGATGTTGATGTGGTTGAGCAGCCCACGGGCTCGTTCTCGTTTGGGGGCAACTTTTCAACAGAAAATGGGTTTGGCCTGCTGGCAGATTTCAGCGAAAGGAATTTCCTTGGCCGCGGGCAAACGCTCAACATGCGCTTGAATTATGGCGCTGACGCGCAAGTCTTTAACGTGCGCTTTATCGAACCGTCGATGTTTGATCGTGACCTGACCGGAGCGTTCAATCTTTCTTATGAACAAACCAACACCGACGGCCTGTATGATACAACGTCGTTCCGCATAGCCCCGACGCTTGGGTTTCCGGTGTCTGAACAAGGGCGTCTGACTTTGGGTGTGTTTGCTGCAAAGAACGATCTGTTTGATGTCGATGCAGCGGATGCTGGCCTTGTCATCACAGATGAGGGAACCCGTGGCAGCCAAACCAACTATGGGTTTTCCTATAATTATAGCTT
>CALKJA010000042.1 GCA_937995865.1 uncultured Paracoccaceae bacterium
GGTTATCATGGCGGGGGTCGATATTTTTGACGACGCACGCAACGGAGAAACCATTGCTATGCTGATCTGGGATGTTGTGCTTGTCGGAGCCGTGACCGCACTACTAGCCTATAATTTTGTTTTCCAACCTTACGCGGCTCATTTGCGGACACGCACGTTAGAGAACGAAGCGGAAGAACATACCGCTGAACTAGCGGTGCTTGCCCGCCAAGCGCGCAAGCAGCTTGAGGGAATGGGTGTATACATCAATGCACAATTCGAAACATGGAAACTGACGCCTGCGGAACGGGAGGTCGCGCTTTTGTTGCTGAAGGGTCTTTCGATGAAGGAAATCGCGAGCGTCAGAGAGATTTCTGATCGCACCGCGCGGCAACAAGCGACGACAGTTTATAGTAAGGCTGATCTGGAAGGCCGCAACGGTTTATCTGCATTTTTCCTGGAGGATCTGTTGCTACCCGGACCGCCGTCAGACCACAACGTCTAGACAAATGAAGAACTCAGGCAACGTCGTTGGCGTTGGCTATGCGTTGCTAAAAGTTAACCATGTCCAATGTCTCCTTTGAACAAGGACGCATACTTTAGAGGGAGTCTCCAAGTAATTCGACCTTTGATAACAATGGGAACAACCTTGCATCACAAATTGCGTTTGCGGACATTCGTATAAAGCGCAGCATAGGTCAACAAGGGCTCGCCGCCGCCATTGGATCGACTGCAGCATACTGCAACTACACCAGAACCACCCCATCAAGGAAGGCCCACACAAGACCTTCTCCGGTGATCTGGGTAGCTGCGGTGCGGCCCGTCAAACCGGCCATTCGCTGCGATCGCAATTGTATGAGCCATGCGCTTAGCGATTGACGGAAATGCTACATAAAATCTTGCATCCGCCGCCGCAAAGGCCTAGATATTGGATAAGCCAAGGAGGTCTTGGCACGAACAAATCCATACGCTGCGGAGGTCGCGCGACATGAGTACCAGACACAGGCTGGCCGTCTTTATTGGCCGTTTCCAACCATTTCATGCCGGGCACTTCGACGTTGTTAAAAACGCTTTGGTGCAATCTGACAGTATGTTGATTCTGGTGGGCAGCGCATACCGCCCGCGCAGTTGGAAGAACCCATTTACATATGCCGAACGAGCCGCCTTTATCCGCGCCAGCGTTGATAAGTTGGACAAATCAGTCGCCACATTGCCGTTGATCGATACGCTTTACAATGATCGTGCGTGGACAGTGAATGTACGTACTGCCGTGACGTTGCATATGCGCAAGGCGGGGCTGAACCCAGACAAAACCGACGTGGTTCTGACTGGTTTTGAAAAGGACAAATCATCGCGCTATCTGGGGTGGTTCCCAACTTGGGACATGCTGCCCGCCGATCCGCACTTGCATGAGGGCGATGTGGTGAGCGCTACTGACCTGCGGCAAGAACTTTTCTTTGGTCGCGGCGAAAACACTGGGCGCATGGCGCAACGCTATGGCTTAGAACAGATCGCGCCAGTGTTGACTTGGATGAAAAACCATTCAGGCGCTGTGTCGAATGTGCGCGACGAAGGATCATTTGTGCTGGATTATCGCGAACGGACCGCCAAGGGCGAAGACGTTTTTGGCTATCCAATCCCTGTGAACACTGCCGATGCGATTGTTGTACAATCGGGTCACATCTTGATGGTTGAACGTATGATGCAACCTGGCAAAGGCCAATGGGCGCTGCCCGGTGGCCACATTGATCGAGGCGAACAGGCGATAGATGCTGCGATCCGCGAACTTTATGAGGAAGCGGGTCTTGATATGCCAAAAGGGGCGATGCGAGGCCGTTTGCGCGAACGCCGCGTCTTCGACCACCCTGAACGGTCTGAAAAGGGCTGGGTACGAACCGAAGCATTTGTGTTTGAGCTGCAAGATCGCGCCAAGCTTGAGAAAGTTAAATCCGGCAGCGATGCGTCAGCCGCGCGTTGGGTGCCCATCACCGAGATTACACCGGACAATATATTCGAGGATCACTTTGATATCATTCAAGCCCTCGTGCCCGATGTACCCTTCGCCTATTCGTCCATTCTGATGGCGCAAGGCTAAGACCACGAAATGCCCTGCGGGAGGTCCGCAAGGTGAAACCCGTCCAAATCCGAGGAGGAACAGGACAATGAAAGACCAAGCAATCGGCGCAGCAGCGCTGTTCGATAATCCCGTCTCATTCGATAATCTGATCTTCGATACAGACAGCTATAAACTGTCCCACTTTAGCCAATACCCCGAAGGAACCAAGTATGTCTCTTCTTATGTCGAACCGCGCCGCGCGTGGGGTGACATCGACCAGGTGATGTTCTTTGGCTTGCAGATTGAACTGGCTAAATTGGCGAACCAAGCCGTGACCCAATCCATGCTGGAAGAGGCGACACCGTTTTTGAAAGCCCACGGTTTTGATCTGTTCATTGAAGGGTGGCAGTACATCATCGATGTGTGTGATGGCCGTCTGCCAATACTGATAGAGGCTTTGCCAGAGGGGACTTTGGCCCCTGTGTCGGTACCCCAACTGCGGATCGAAAATACTGATCCCAATTGTTACTGGTTGGTCAGCTATTTAGAAACTCGCTTGCTGCGCGCGATCTGGTATGGATCCACCGTCGCTAGCCTGTCCCACTATGTTGTGGGTAGCATCCGTGAACGCATGATCCTGACTGATGGTAGTGATGCCGGTGCGGAATTCAAACTGCATGACTTTGGGGCGCGCGGTGCCACAAGTTATGAGGCGGCGGGCATCGGTGGTGCTGCACACCTTGTGAATTCCTTTGGTACTGACACTATCGCGGGGCTTGTCTATGCGCGCAATTACTACGGTGCGGACATGGCCGGATTTTCGATCCCTGCCAGTGAACATAGCACCATGACTGCCGCCGGTGAAGCAGGCGAGTTGGACCAGATGCGCCGGTTCCTTGCCGCAAATCCGTCTGGCCTGATTGCCTGCGTCAGTGACAGCTATGACATGATGCGCGCCGTGAACGACTATTGGGGTGACGCGTTGCGTGATGACGTGTTGGCCCGTGACGGTGTACTGATCGTGCGCCCCGATAGCGGTGATCCTGTGCAAATCGTGCCTGACGTGATCGAAGCGCTGATGGCTAGGTTCGGCTATAGCACCACCGCCCAAGGGTTCCGTTTGCTGAATGATAAGGTCCGGGTGATCCAAGGCGACGGGGTCGACAAAGGTTCTATCGTGGATATCATGGACGCTATGATGGCCCGGGGGCAGGCGATCGGCAACATCGCGTTTGGCATGGGCGGCGGGTTGTTACAAAAGGTCAATCGCGACAGTTTCGGCTACGCGATGAAAGCCTCTGCAATCTACTACGGTGAACAATGGCACGATGTCTTCAAAGACCCAAAAACTGCCAATGGTTCGAAGACTTCAAAGAAAGGCAAACAAGGTGCGATGTGTAGCGACAGTGGTACATTTGTTGCCCGGCCTGCGGCCAACATCCCGCTGGGAGCAGATGCGCTTGCGCCTGTCTTCCGTGACGGTGCTATCCTGAACCTACAACGGTTCGGTGATATCCGCGCGCGCGCATGGCCCGATTTACCCGGATTTGGCGCTTGAAGACGAATGGCCCGCGCAACTCTGTGCGGGCCTTTTTTAGTGCAACTTTCGTCCACTCGGCTGATGTATGGCAAACTGACTACGAAGATTTGATTGTTCTGATTTGAACCTATTCGGGTGTCCGGTGCAGCGCAGCACCGAACTAAGCGCAAAACACCGCAACAGTGTTCATGGTCCAAACCGGCCATTCACTCATAGGACAACATGCTTCGCCGTCGCCCGTTGAACCGGACATTCAATGCAGCCGCTAAATCTGCAGATTGGCGAATTACTATGCCGCCAACCATATATTTCCCCTGTTTGCTCTGATGTGGCCTCAGCCATCGTCTGGAAAGACGGTTTTGAACTTAGATTTGACATGAATTGGTGCAATTCATCGAAGAGTTGAGCGGTGTAGGAGAACACGTCAGCCGCCAAGATGTCGGCAAACCGGAACGTGTTGGACAAAGAGCAGATGATTACAGTCACGAACTTCAGCAAGCAATACAAAGGCTTCACGGCCGTGAAAGACCTTAGTTTTTCGGTCGAACCAGGCCAAATCCTTGGATTGCTCGGGCCGAATGGGGCAGGTAAGACAACGACCCTGCGTACATTGTGCGGGATTATCCCACCCAGCTCGGGGAATTTGTCGGTTGCTGGCCATGACGTTGTCCAAGCGCCCATCGCAGCCAAAGCCAACCTGGGCTATATTCCTGACGATCCACGACTTTTTGACACTATGACGGTTTGGGAACACCTTGCTTTTACAGCGGCTGCTTACAAACTCGCGGATTTTGAAAAGGATGCTGAAGCGCTCCTTGCGTCATTCGAACTTACCCACAAGCGCAATACGGTCGTCCATAACTTGTCGCGTGGTATGCGGCAGAAGGTGGCGATCGCCTGTGCCTTTCTGCACAACCCAAAAGTGATCCTGTTCGATGAACCCCTGACAGGGCTCGATCCCCAAGGTATCCGGAGAATTCAACAGGCAATCCGCGAACGTGCGCAGGCAGGTGCATCCATTATCATCAGCTCGCACCTTTTGAGCCTGTTCGAGAATTTGTGTACACATATTATGGTGCTGAGCCTTGGCGAGTGCCGCCGGTTTGGCACGATGGAAGACCTACTGAGCGAGGTCGGCACTACAGACAGCACGTCAGCTCTTGAAGAAGTGTATTTCTCAATCACGCAAGCTTCAGACGAGACCTCTGACGCGGCGGCGGTTTAAACTATGGATTCTGCACTTTCCCAACTTCTCATCTTGCGACTGCGAGGCGGCCTGCGCGAACGCTTGCTTCAGTTGGCAAGTTTGCGTGGCCTGCTGCTTTCTCTCGCTTTTGGGGGGATCGTTTGGTTTGTCATCGTGTCAAACGGCTCTCCGGACACGCGCTTTTTGGATTCTGAGGCTTTGGACTGGCAAGCGTTGAACGGGCAGATTATGACGTTCATGCCGCTTAGCATGCTCGGGCTGTCGCTCCTCACCGTGTTGATGACGACCGGTCCTACGTTTCATTTTTCGCCGAATGAGATCAATTTTCTCTTTACTGGGCCATTCCGCCGACGGGATCTAATCCTCTATAAATTCTGCGCCTATATCGCTGGGGTCACCTTAACGAGCTTGTTCGTCACGCTCATGGCACCGCCGCAAGCAGGATCGCCCCTTTTCGTCTTTATCGCCACGCTTCTGACGCTTGTGTTCGTACAGTTGAACAGCGCCGTCATCGGTATGGCCGGGCACGCGGTTGAGGGTAGTTGGCTCGCGAAAATACGATGGCCCGCAACTGCGCTATTTGGCGCAATTGCAGCAGGAGCCGTGCTTTACGCATGGGCCACGCCCGACTACGGCATTATCGACCTTCTGTCTGCGTTTCGACACTCATGGATCGGGTCCATAGTCTTGTTCCCCTACATCGTGTTTGCCGAACTCTATGTGGCTGAAACCGTGTCACATCTGGCCCTTTGGGCCCTTGTCGCGGTTGTCATCAATGCGGTGCTGTTGCGTGCTGTCATCTTGCTCGACGCACGCACGACCGACCGCGCACTCGCGGAAAACGCCCGCATGAGCGGCAGATGGGAGCGCATCAGAGAAGGTGGATCTTTCTTTGCGACGCAGCAGACCGAGTTGCGCTCGATCCGACGTGCACCAATTCTAGGCGGCCTAGGGCCGATTGCCTGGCGGCAGACCCTCAACGCATTACGGAATTCGTCCAAAATTTTCATCATATTTGCCGGCCTCGCCGCCTGTATTGCGCCGATTTCCTTGGCGGTCGGTGCACCACTTACGGATCCAGAGACATTGATGGTTGTCTATGTCTTCTTCGCGTTCATCCTGCCCCGTAATCTGGTCTGCGACTTTCGCGGTGACCTGAGCCGAATGGAAATCTACAAAACACTGCCCATCGCACCGTGGCGCATTTGCGCAGGCCAACTCGTGGTTCAGGTGCTTCTGGCCTATGCTATTGCTTTGACAATGATAGCCAGCACACTGTTCTTTGAGACTGGTGTTACAGCACAATTTGCACTGGTCTTGGCTGCCTTTACGCTTCCATTGACGTTTCTTATCTATGCAGTCGAGAACACGGTACATCTTGTGTTCCCGACAAATCTGATGGCGATGGGGCGGGCGGACTTCGAATTTCTTGGTCGTTCAGTTGTCGAGTTTATGGTGAAAACGATTTTCGTTTTCACCGCTATAGCGGTATCAGGTGCTGTGGGGCTGTTCACATTCAAAACAGTGGGAAACACACTGATTTTGCCCGGATTGACCAGCTGGCTAACACTGACGTTTATCGGACTGCTGACATTGGTTGCACTGCAATATGCTTTCCTGCGCTTCGCGGTCGCAGAAACCATCGACTAAGCGCCCGTGACCGACTGCGGAAGACGGCCCAAACCGGCCGTTCATCTCACCGTCCCAATGCTGCGGTCGCAACCCGCATAGCGGACGTTGGTCGATACCGCAGCAGTTCGATGCGCCCAAATGGCCGCAACGCGGACCTTTGAGACCTTCGTTTGTAAGTCTAAATCGTTTAAGATGGTGGATAGCGGACCGAGGCCGGGTCCGAGGTAAATGACCTTTACTGCTATGTCGGCATGGCTTTGTTGCACAAATCGTGTGATGGGATTCACTGTATGAATCTAGCGTGATAGCTGACGTGAATGAGCAGTTGGACACCGACGACGTATAAGACCACGAACTGGTCAGATTACAACATGGCCTTGAAGCAGCGTGGGTCGTTATCAATCTGGTTTGATGCTGAGATGGCTTGGGAGGCGAAGCCTTCAGGTAAACGGGGTCGTCAGCAAGCCTACAGCGACGCCGCGATCCAAGCCTGCGGTCATCCCACCACGCAAGAATGCAAAGCTTTGGAAAGAGGACACCGCAGGTGTCAGAGCCCGAAACGACGCAGTCCGATCATCAAAATATCTGGGACGCGCATTATGGCGACACCTGACTGGTTATCACCGCCGAAGCCGCGTCGAGACAAAGATGCATTGTTTGAAATTACTAGGTCAGCGCCTCTCGGCGCGCGACTTTGACCGGCAGGTTGCTGAGATCCAGATCCGCGCTGCCATCCTCAATGGCTTCACAGCATTGGGCATCCCCAAAACCGTCGCAGCAGCATAAAACCGCCCGGGTTAAGGGGTACTCAACCCACAGCACTATTTGTGCAACAAAGTCGTATGGCAACTGACTTGAACGACCACCTAGGAAGCGGACGCAATTCGTTGAAGTTTCATCGCTGGAGCACAAAACCGAACAGCGCCGGCCACGTCATCCACATTTTTTCGATCTGGCGAATAAGCAATATTTTCTGCCAACATCAGATGCTGGTCGTGATTATCAGCCCTGACCCACGGCTCCAATAATACCAACCGCGACCACGAAATGAAAGATCGGTCAAAGCAGACCTCAAGGTAAAATGAACCATCTTTGGCTTCGACAAAGATATAGCGCTAAGGGGAGATACCACGAACGGTACCGTGGATTTTTTGTATCCCGTCAGTCAAAATGACCTCGTCATCAAGCATGAGGGGAGCGGTAGGGTATGCCGCGGAAATCAAATGTAGTACCGCGCAATACGAAAGAAGCGTTCGGCGCTGCTTGGGCGGTCTTTGACTGTTACGCCACTATTCATGTTGCTCCCAAATTCCCAAGAATTGACACGGTGATCTGTTCGATATTTCCAATGTTGGTTAGGTTTAGCAATCCTATATTTGAGAAGCAGTTTTTCAACTGGCATATCGAGCTTTCGAACCCTCAGTTTTTCTATAGACGAAGTGTTATGGACCGCCCGGCGGCATTCTTGCTTTGGCACTTCAAGACTAAGCTGCAAAGGTTCTTTGATTCCCTTGGGCTGCCAAGCCACTGTAAAAAGAGGATCTTTGCTAAGGTGCGGCATTGCAGAGTTTTGGGCTTGTAGCCGCCCTAGGAGGCGGTGCCGCATCTGACCCGCGCAGGAGGCCAACATACTAGGCTCACGGCCCAAACCAGACACTCGTCTTGGCAACTGATGCTGCGGTGCGGCTTCCCGAAAGCGGACACTAGAAATTTCCAGCTTCTTGCTAGTCAATCAAAAGAGATCAAGTTTGTTCGTCCGCCGTTCCGCTAGCTCTCGATAGAGCGCAGGAGGCGACACTCCGATCCAATCAGCGACACGCACCCACCCACCTAATTCCGGCTGACCGTAAAGCTCAAGATAGGCATCAAGGCGATCTGCCACCTTCCGCAAACGCATGATCTCAATGCGGGTCCGGAGGTTCTGCAGCTCTCTCGCGGTACGTTCAAAGGCTTTGACCGAAAGTCGCTTTGATGTGGCAGAGTTCTCAAGGCTCGCCATCAACTCGGTCTTTGAAATCAGAGCGACCTTTGTCGGCATTTCGGTGACAGCATCGCAGTGATAGCGATCCGCAAAGAGGGATGCTTCGGCAACTAGTTCTGTTGCCTCGGCCGTGTGCAGGGTCAAGAGTCCGCCGTCTTGCAGCGCACGCCGAAGGGAAATCTGCCCTTCACGGACCAAGAAGGCCCATTCAACTT
>CALKJA010000043.1 GCA_937995865.1 uncultured Paracoccaceae bacterium
CACAATACCGGAAGCGCTGAGGGTATAGCACGGTCAGACACACCCCATACAACCTGACGTTTTGTCAGGTTTTTGGACACAACCCGGCCCTCAGCCACCGAATCCGCCCCCTTATCTAAACAATATGCCTATTTTTTGTGCAATACTTCCCCGTAACGTGGAACAGATTCTCTCGATTGCCTTTTTTGGAAACTGAACCCCACTAAAAGCGCCAAGGCTGTTAAGCGCTTGATTGTGACCATCGGCTTGGGGTTTCTTACGGCAAGTCAATTCTGGCCGATCAGGAGGTGCATCCATATGCGGGCGCTACAAGTCACTCAGTTCAACTCGCCTCCCGTGATCACCGATCTAGCGATCCCGAATCCGCCCGCCGAGATGGTCCGCCTTAAGGTTGAAGCCTGTGGTCTCAACTTCGCGGACTTGCTGATGAACAAGGGGGAGTACCAAGCAACACCGTCTTTGCCATTTACGCTGGGAATGGAGATGGCGGGTACTATTGATGCCGTCGGTCCGGATCACGGCGGACTTGCAGTCGGGACACGGGTCGCTGCGTTTGGCGGGCATGGCGGGCTTGCAGAGTATACTTTGGTCGCGGCTGAGCTTTGCGTGGCACTTCCTGAAAACATGCCGTTTGAGCATGCAGCCGCGTTTCAGATCGCCTACGGCACCTCGCATCTCGCGCTTACACAACGGGCGCAACTGCGCAAAGGGCAAACACTTCTGGTTCTTGGGGCCGCAGGGGGTGTCGGCTTAACGGCCGTTGAAATTGGAAAGGCTTTGGGCGCAAACGTAATTGCTGTGGCACGAGGCTCTCAGAAATTGGCCGTGGCGCAAGCCGCTGGCGCGGATCATTTGATTGATGCCACCGACCCAGAGCTTGCAACTAAACTTAAGGAATTTGGCGGTGCTGACGTGGTCTATGATCCCGTGGGCGGCGACTTGGGCGAAAGCGCCCTTCGGGTGTGCAAGGCTGGCGGCAACTACTTGGTGATTGGCTTCGCGTCAGGATCAATCCCCCAGCCCAAGCTTAATCACCTGTTGGTCAAAAACATCACTCTGCATGGGTTCTATTGGGGAGGCTATATCCCGATAGACCCCGACGCGTTGCGCACTTCGCTCGTCGAGCTTTTTGAGCTTTATGCGGATGGCAAGCTGCGCCCCCATATTGGACTGACCGCCCCGTTAGAGGATGCAACAGAAGCGCTTGATGCACTTCGCAATCGCAAGACCACCGGGAAGGTGGTGATTACACTTTAGCCCTAAGCACGGCCTCAAAGTGTTTAACCGCCGGAGCGGCTGGGCGCATATGCTTCCCGTAATAGGGCCGAAATCCGTTCAACTGGCTCACTGATCGCCCCGTTGCGCACATAAAGGTTGATCATTTGTGTGTTGAGGACAGGAAGCGCGCCCCCATGGGCAACCCGTTCAAAATACGGAGGCTCAGATCCTGAAATCATTGAGTGCACCGCGAGATCTGCACTGACCGACGCTTCAATCGTGCGCGTGGAATTGGATTCGACAGCCATCTCCCAGTCAATGTTGGCCTCATCCAAGCCCTTCTGAACGTCACGGCGAAAGATGCAGTTAGTTTCATAGGCCAATCGCAAAGGCCGCTGTTTCCAGGCGGACCCGCCAGGGGCGCCGACCCAGATCAAGGGCACTTCGGCAAGGACTTCACCACCTGCAGCCAACTCTGATTCCGTTGTAATGATGAGATCGCATTCCCCGGCATTGAACTGGCGCTTTAGCGCCCGTGTAAACGATGAGATCAGTTGAACCTTCATTCTTGGATACGCCGCGTTAAACGTTTGAAGCACGCGTGGGATATGGGGATAGACAATGTCATGGGGTACGCCAAAGATGATTTCGCCCTCGTATTGGTCGTCCATCATACGGCTTAATGCTTCGTCGTTGAGAGAAAGCATCCGCCGGGCATAACCCAGAAGTTGTTCACCCGCAGCGGTCAGCGCAATGGAACGCGCACTACGGTCCATTAATCCCACTCCAAGCGCCTCTTCCAGTCGCTTGAGCTGCATTGAAACGGCCGACTGGGTCAAATTCAGAGCGCCTGAGGCGCGCGTGACCCCGCCCATATCGGCCACCGTCACGAACGAGCGCAATGCCGTCAGATCCAAATTTCTTGGCACATCACGAATCCTTATACTTCACCTAACTATCATTCATTTCCAATATGCATCATTCCACTCCATATGATCAAGCATCCTGATACGAACGACTCAATTCATCACGCAAACCAAAGGACGCACAGATGACAACTCTCACTGCTGGCCGCAGCGCCACCCGCTCCTCCCACTCCCTGCTGGGCACCCTCCTGCACTGGGCAGCCGTGGCGAAAACACGCAAAGATCTTGCCAATCTCGACGCCGCCGCGCTTCGCGATCTGGGCCTGACGCGCCAAGATGTCAAAACAGAAGCCTCCCGCGACTTTTGGGACGCCCCAACTTCTTGGAAGCGCGGCTAATCGCATTTCACCTCGCCCGGACCTTTTGAGGTCCGGGTTTCGGGCATGACACGCTTCAGCACACCGAAATGCCGCTGCTGCGTCGATTCTCTGAAAAACAAAGCCGATTTTCGGCCCTTGGCGCTTGAAAATTGGGGCTGCTCGGCCAATATTCCTGAGTGTAACGGTGGGGTGGACCAATCCGCCCCGTTCCAGGAAAATTATTGGAGGCACTTCATGGCTGACTATCAAGCGATCCGTCAAACCGCAGGTGCCCGCGCGGCGGAAATCGACGCGGGCCTACGCGCCCATATGAACAAAGTCTACGGCACGATGTCCGTCGGCATGCTGATCACCGCGCTGGCGGCTTGGGCAGTTGCCGGACTGGCGACAACCACCGATCCGGCAAGTGCGACCGTACAGTTGCAAAACGGCACACTTCTCACGGCCTTTGGCCAAGCAATTTACCTTTCGCCGCTGCGTTGGGTAATTATGTTTGCCCCACTGGCGGTCCTGTTTCTGGGCATGGGCGCGGTGTTCCGCCGGGCCTCCGCAGCAGGTGCACAGCTCTTTTTCTTTGCCTTCGCGCTTTTGATCGGTCTCTCGCTGAGCTCGATCTTTATCGTCTACACCGCGTTTTCGATCACTCAGACGTTCCTTGTGACTGCAATCGCTTTTGCTGGCTTGTCACTCTATGGCTACACCACGAAAAAAGACCTCAGCGGCTGGGGCACGTTCCTAATGATGGGTCTGATCGGCCTGATTGTTGCGATGGTCGTCAACCTCGTTTTGGGCGCCGTCTTCGGGATCTCTTCGCCAGCGTTCATGTTTGCGATCTCCGCGATCGGCGTTCTGATCTTTGCAGGTCTCACAGCCTATGACACGCAAACGATCAAAAGCGAGTATCTGGCGCATGCCCATCACGGCGACAAAGACTGGCTGGACAAGTCGGCCATCCACGGCGCGCTGAGCATGTATCTGAACTTCTTGAACATGTTCCAGTTCTTGCTGTTCTTCTTGGGCAGCCAAGAATAACGACAACGGATCCAATGCTATTTGAAGGGCCGCTCCAATTTGGAGCGGCCCTTTTTTTATGGCGATTGTATATTTGACAAACCCACACGGAGAGCCTATTAGTAACTCAACAAATTAGAGGTTACTCCAATGTCCGTCCTATCCGCTCCTTACATGCACGACGAAGCCGCAGCATTTGCGCACGTTGAGGCTATGCTTTGGGCAGACGGACCAGTTTGTCCCCATTGTGGCGTGGTCGATAAGGCCTACCGTCTTGAGGGCGTCCGCACCAAAGCCAGCAAGAAGAATCCAGAGGGCAAAGAACGCCACGGCCTGTGGAAGTGCCGCGAGTGCCGCAAGCAATTCACGGTTCGCAAAGGCACGATCTTTGAGGAAAGCCATCTGCCGCTGCACCTGTGGCTGCAAGCCATTCACCTGATGGTGTCTAGCAAAAAGGGCATTTCCAGCCACCAGCTACACCGCGTTCTGGGCATCACCTACAAATCCGCGTGGTTCCTGACACACCGTATCCGCGAATGCATGCGCTCTGGCGACCTTGCCCCTATGGGCGGTGGTGGCGGCACCGTCGAAGTGGACGAAACCTTCATCGGCAACGACCGCACAAAGAAGCCAAAGCACAGCAAGAAAGGCCGTGGCTACGCCCATAAGCATAAGATGCTCACGCTTGTGGATCGTGACACGAAACAGGCCAAGTCTATCATCGTTGACGACCTCAAGAAGTCCACCCTGATCCCGATCCTGCGCGAAAATATCGCTGCAGAAGCTACCGTCTACACGGATGAAGCGGGCCAGTACAAAGGTCTGGAAAGCGAGTTTGCGGGCCATGACTTCACACGTCACGGCGCTGGCGAGTATGTTCGCAAGGAAGCCCCAGCGGTTCACACCAACACCGTGGAGGGCTTCTACAGCATTTTCAAGCGCGGCATGAAAGGCGTATACCAGCATTGCAGCGAGAAGCATTTGCATCGCTATGCGGCTGAGTTTGATTTCCGGTACAACAATCGGATTGCGAATGGTGTTGATGATGCAGAGCGCGGACGCATGGCCTTAACAAGTGCAAAAGGCAAAAGGCTGTACTATACTCATGGGGCGTGAATGCGAGCAAGTCGTCGTGAAGCTAAGTGACTGACCAAAAGAGAAAATGTCAAATCCAAGTAGAGAAAAGATCAAAGACCTAATCCACCATATCGCATATGCAACACGCGATATGAATGGTTTTGGCCGCACGAAACTCTACAAAGTGATGTGGTTTTTTGAGGCGCGGCAGTACACTATGACACGCGACATTTTTAGCGGTGCCCGATTCATTCGTGATACTTTTGGCCCAAGGCTCAAGGGTTTTGACAACCTGTTCCAAGAGTTAGAGGCTGAGGGCAGGATCCACTGCTTTGATGATCGATATTACAATCGGACGATCAAGAGGGTGAGCGGCGTCACTACGCCCCCGGCTGGCCTGCTGAACCAAGAACAGGCGCGTGATCTTGGTTATTGGATAAAAACCATCGGTGAAATGACCGCCGATGAGATCAGTGAAGAGTCTCACGACTATGGTTGGGAGATTGTCACTCAAGGAGATGAAATCCCCCTGTCGTCGGTTTTGGCTAAAAGGGTTAGGGAGCCAAACTCAGATGAAGTCGAATGGGCCAAGGCTAGAGCAAAGGAGTTAGGCCGACTGTAATGAGTGGTCCCTTGCGCAGTATTGTTGAAAGCGACCATACCCAGGAAGCGAATGACGACGCAAGAGGCCGTTGGTTTGGTGCCGAATTAGCATGGGAGGCTGCTCTGCAAGTACTGATGTACGACCCGACTTTTGGAATTCCGATCAATGAGGTGGGGAACCTTAGAACGTTCACCTTCCAAGGCGCGAGATCATCTGACATGCCAACTGTTCAAGTGCTTTACCAAGACAACCTAGATCATGTGGAAATCATTGACCTTAGATACACGGAAGCATCGCAGTATGTGCAGTACCAGCACTGACAAATCTCAACTGGACCGCTTCAAGGAAGCCGCCCGCCAGCTAGAGACTGACGACGACGAAGCCGCGTTCAACGCTAAGCTTGGCAAGCTGGTGAAGCAAAAGCCAGAACCCAAGAAAGACGACTGACCTGCGCACCGGGTGCTAAGGCTTATCGGTCACCCGCAAGGCATTGGTTTGTCAAGTATACAATCGCCTTTTTTATTCCCCCGCGTTGCTAGTGGCCTTTGTTAAGAACGCGCTGACATCCTCAGTTGTTCTCAGGCGGAAGGCCGGCCCATCAAACTGGGCATGAAACCGCGACATCCGCTCACGAGTCCGGGCGCGGGACGTTACGATGTAGCCAATAAATGCGACGGTCTGTTTGCCGAAGGTCTCTGGGCATCCTTCGGGTAAATCAGGGCGCGTGCGCCCACGGTGAACCCAAGACCGCCGCAAGATGCGCCACAAACGGATACCGATGGGGATGTCGAGCCAAACAAAAACATCTGCTCGCGCAGCCCTTTCATGCCATGTGGCAGACAAGCCCCCTTCAATGATCCAAACCTCTGTAACCTCGGCGGCGCGAATCAAAAGCAGCCTTTCATCCAAGGGTCGCTCAACCCACCCAGCCTTCCAATGGATGCGGTCAATATGCACAACGGGCAAACCAACACGTGCGCCCAAGCGGCGCGCAAGCGTGCTTTTGCCAGAGCCCGGCGCTCCGACGATCATCACACGCTTCACAGAATACGCTCCATGCGCATGGCTGGAAAATCGATCGCGCCTTGCAGCTGCACCACCATTGGCCCGATCTCTTGAAACCCCACACTGCTGTAAAAGGGCACAGCAGTAAGGGTGGCCCAACACTCCAAATGCACACAACCCGACGCGCGCGCCGTCTCAAAGCTGCGCTCCATCACGGCGCGGCCCACCCCCTGACGTAAGACCCGGTCATCAGTGACCACATGCCGGATATGGCCCTGCCCCTTGCGGGTTCGGTCCGGGGTCCAGCCACCGGCGCCAATAACGGACCCGTCGCCCCGCACGGCAAGAAAATAGGTCCCGCACGCCATCAGTGCGGGCTGGGCTCGTGTCATCGCCGGGATCGCGCCCACAAGAACAGATGGCGCGTAGTCCGCCTTGAGCAAACGCGGATAGCTGCGTTGAAGCAACGCATCGACGGCGGCTGTATCACTGGGCTGCGCCACGCGGATCTCAAAAGACATGTGTACCTCTCCCAAAACGAAAAAAGCCGCGCTTGTTGCGCGGCTTCTTCACTCATCTTTCCAAGTCAGGCTTACTTGATTTTGCCTTCTTTGTAATCGACATGCTTGCGCACAACGGGGTCATATTTCTTGATGACCATTTTCTCGGTCATTGTACGTGCGTTCTTTTTGGTCACGTAAAAGTGGCCAGTGCCTGCGGTCGAGTTCAGGCGGATTTTGATCGTGGTCGGCTTCGCCATGATAAGTCTCCATCGTCAGGCGCAAATCGCCCGGTGTAATCTATGAAGACCGGCTTTTATACACCGCTGGCCCCGAGTCAACCACTGCGCCAAGGCTTTTAGAAAAAGCCATGCGAAAATCCGATGAACGGATTTCGCGCGCAGGGCTTTTGCCAAAATTCTGTCAAAATCCTTTTACGGATTTTAGCCTTTTTGGTGCGCGGACAGCCTGTAAGCCGGATTTTGTTCCCCTGCCTTGCAGCAGGTTCGATGACCATTCCTCTGGGATGCCTGTTACCAGACATCTCTAGCTGCCAACCCGGATCTCATGGCCAAGGCGGCCTTGCGGATCCCTATTTGGCATTGCTCCCGGTGGGGCTTGCCGTGCCGGTCCGGTTGCCCGTCCCGCGGTGGGCTCTTACCCCACCGTTTCACCCTGACCTTGCATGCAAGGCGGTCTGTTTTCTGTGGCGCTTTCCCTGGAGTTACCTCCGCCGGGCGTTACCCGGCACCGTCACCTTGTGGAGTCCGGACTTTCCTCGCCGCGCCCCGCAAAACAGAACACGGCGCAGCCATCCAGCCATCCGCGCCTGCCGCGCTTACACGGCCCCATCGGTGTGATCAACACCCCAGCGCGCCGCCAGAGCGGCCATCATCCGGCGATCCACCTCGCATTCAGGGCCGCTGGCCCCCGGCCGAAACCGCGCGCGAAACGTGTCCAGAACGGCGGAACCGGCCGGATAGCCAAATCTGGCGGCACTGGCCTCAAAAGGCAGATCATCCCCCAACCCATCGGGCCAAATCCCCAGACCCAAAAGGGCCAACCGCCGCCA
>CALKJA010000044.1 GCA_937995865.1 uncultured Paracoccaceae bacterium
ACCGCTTGCGTCAGAAAATAGAGCCCGATCCCTCGAACGCGCGTTTGCTTGTAACGGAAAGCGGTGGCTATCGGCTTGTTGCCTGAAAATTAACGGATCCGGGATATCCTTTGTCCTGTGATCTAAGAATCCCTCGGCAGATCGGGGTTATGATCTGCACCTCCCTGTTGGACTTGGCCCGGACCTTTTTAGGTTCGGGTCTTTTTTGCGTCCAACCGATTGTTACCGAAAATCGCACAAATTCCGCCAAAACGATCCATCACCGCCGCTTTGTTGCCGGATTCGCAAGCAATATAGGTGTCATCGCAGCAGGATCCTCCCGTCTGAATGCGATAGAAGATCCCGCGCAGACCCGGGCATAGGTCTGCTTCCTCCCTGTTGGACTTGCCCGGGCCGCTTTGGTCCGGGTTTTTTTGTTTGGGGTTTGCTCACCTTCAAGACCTTGGCGCAAAGAGCGCCGCTTTTGAGGCTGTGCATTGACGTGAGATTGGTTTGACCCATACCCTAGAACCGATGAAACTGACGCTTCACCATATCAATCTGTCCACCGATAAAGTGGAAGAGATGGATGACTTCTATCGCGATGTGTTGGGCCTTGCGCGCGAGCAAGAGGGGCTGCCTACTCTGGAAAAGTCCAAGGGATATTCCGGCGATGTGGCCTTTGTGAGCGATGGCGCCGTGCAAACCCATTTGGCGCAAAGGGATGTCTTGGCGGCGAATAAGACAGGGTCATGGCTTAATCCCTTGTCGCGTGGGCATATCGCCTATCGGACAGATGATCTTGCGGCGTTCAAAGCGCATTTGGATGCTCAGGGTATCCCCTATGCAGACTGGGGTCATACTGCTGTAGCGGGCTGGGCACAGATATTCTTTTATGATCCAGACGGTAACGTGATTGAAGTTCATCAGGTGATGGAGGGCTAGCCCGCCATCATAGACGCCCTTCGACGCGGGCTATGGCTGGCGCTTGAGCCACGCTTTGCGATAAAGCTCAGGCAACACCCTTTGCAGGAGCAGACACAGATGCCCTTTACCCTTGCGACTTGGAATATTAACTCTGTGCGCTTGCGCGTGGGGCTTGTTGAAGATTTGCTCCGTTCGGAACAGCCGGATGTCCTCTGCCTTCAGGAATGCAAAAGTCCTGTTGATAAGATCCCAGCCGAAGCTTTTGCGGCGCTCGGCTATGAGTACATGGTTGCACGTGGTCAAAAGGGTTATAACGGCGTGGCGATCCTGTCGCGTTTGCCGCTTGAGGACGCAGGCGGGCATGACTACGCGCAGCTGGGGCACGCCCGGCACGTGGCGGCACGCCTTCCCAACGGGGTTGTCATCCACAATCATTATATCCCTGCTGGCGGTGACATTCCGGATCGGGAAAAGAACGAGAAATTTGATCAAAAACTGCGGTACCTAACGGAGTTGACCAAAGAGTTCTCGGCCACGCCTCCGCAGCGGGCGATTCTGGTGGGCGATCTCAACATTGCCCCCCGCGAGGATGATGTCTGGAATCATAAGCAGCTGTTGAAGGTAGTGTCGCATACTCCGATTGAGGTCGAGCATCTTGAGGCAACGCGCATTGCGGGCGGTTGGGTTGATGTGACCCGTGCAGATATTCCCGATGGTCTGCTTTACAGCTGGTGGTCGTATCGCGCGAAAGATTGGGATACCGCTGATAAGGGCCGCCGGCTTGATCATATATGGGCCACATCAGATATCGCGGGAACCGCGTCCGGCAGCCGCGTTTTTCGCGATGCACGGGGTTGGGAAAAGCCCTCGGACCATGCGCCAGTCTTTGCCACGTTTGATCTTTGATCAGTTGAAGCCAAGCGCGCGCATGCTGCGCGTTTTATTCAGTTTGTGCCGCAACCAACGGCGCGGTGCTTTCCCGCGTTACAAGTGACACTGGCAAGACCGCTGCGCTTGAAGAATGCTCAACATCGGGAGAAACGATCCGCTCCATCAGCATCTTTGCGGCGGTTTCCCCAATCAGCAAACGATCCTGACGGATGGATGTGAGCGGTGGAATGAACTGTTCGGCCAATTCGATATCATCAAAGCCCATGACGGATACATCATCTGGCACCTTTACATCGCGTCGAGAGAGTTCTGCGATAAAGCCCATCGCGAGCTGATCAGATGCGCAAAAGACGGCCGTAGGCCGATCCTGCATGGCGACCCAAGCCTTTGCCGCATGACAACCGGCGGATAGCGAAAAGTCCCCTGGGATGATCCACTCTGGCTTTAGCTCAAGATCACGCGCGGCCATCTCAAGCACGAAGGCGTCCATTCGGGTGTGCATCAGCACATTTCCTTCTGGCCCGGTGAGATGCGCAATTTTGCGGTGGCCAAGTTCATATAAGTGCGAAACCGCGACACGCGCGCCTTGACGGTTTTGGCAGCGAACAGATGGAAAACTAGCGCCATCAACCCATTCGCAAGCAAACAGAATGCGCTTGGCTTGTGGCGCGGCGGCTAGCATCTCGACAACTTCTGGGGCCAATCCGCCATCAAGGATAATCATGCCATCAGCGCGCGCGTCATCAAGGTAATCAATCAGCCGTTCACCGCTGTCATGAACTTGTTTGGTGCTCGCGATAAGCATGGAATAGCCAAGTTGCGACAGATGTCGGGAGATACCTTCGAGGATCGTTGCAAAAAATGGATTAGCCAGGTTGGGAAGAAGCACCAGAACTGAATGCGCGCGCTGAGTACGGAGATTTCGGGCGGCGCGATTAATCCGATAACCGGTGACCTTTACGGCCTCCGACACTCGCCGCCGGGTTGATTCGGATACAACGTCTGGGTTTGAAAGTGTCCGAGAGACCGTCGCCGTCGAAACTTTTGCAACCCGTGCAACATCCTGAAGTGTCGAGGTTTTCAATGCTAAATGGTCCTACAATCCGCAGCGCTCTTGCAATCGATTACATATTTTCTTGACACAAACATCAATACGGTAACAAAATGTAATCGATTGCAGGGCGAGGAGAGCGCTAAGCGATCTAAGAAACAAACAGCGGGACACCGCACTTTCTGGGAGGAAACTATGTCTACAACTTTGAAGTCTCTGTTGGTCGGGACGGCGCTTACAACCGCATCCGCGGCAAGCGCCGTTGAACTGGAAGTCACCCATTGGTGGACATCCGGAGGGGAAGCCGCAGCGGTTTCCGAATTCGCCGCGGCATGGAATGCCACTGGCAACACATGGGTTGATGGCGCAATCGCCGGTTCCGGTGGCACTGCGCGCCCCATCATCATTTCACGAATTCTCGGCGGTGACCCAATGGCAGCAACACAGCTGAACCACGGCCGCCAAGCACAAGAGCTGATCGAAGCGGGCCTATTGCTTGATCTTACAGACGTCGCCGAAGCGGGCGGCTGGACTGATATCGTAAATCCGTCCTCTCTGCTGGATGCCTGCACGCTCGACGGTAAGATTTACTGCGTGCCAATCAACATCCACTCTGCACAGTGGATCTGGTTGTCTCATGCAGCCTATGAAAACGCTGGCCTTGAAGTGCCAAGCGACTGGAACGAATTTGTTGCCACAGCGGGCGATCTGAATGCGGCGGGCACATTGCCTTTGGCCATGGGTCAGCAAGGCTGGCAACAAAGTATCGCGTTTGGTGCAATCACGCTTGCGGTTGCAGGTTTGGATGCCTGGAAAGCCGTGAACGTTGATAAAGATGCAGATGCGGCACGTGGGCCAGAGTACACAGCAGCCTTTGAAGCGGTTGCAGCTGCACGGTCCTTGGCAAGTGAATCCGCAGTGCAAGACTGGAACCTTGCCACCAACATGGTCATCACCGGCCAAGCTGGTGCTCAAATCATGGGTGACTGGGCGCAAGGTGAATTCGCGGTCGCCGGTCAGGTTGAAGGCGAAGACTACTCTTGCTTGCCGGGTCTGGGTCTTAACGCTGTGTTGGATACCGGCGGTGATGCATTCTATTTCCCAGTGAATGACGACCCAGAGATTACAGCCGCTCAAAAAGAGCTTGCTGCCCTCCTGATCTCTCCTGAGGCGCAGGTGTCTTTCAACCTTGCCAAAGGTTCCCTGCCGGTGCGCGGTGACATTGATATGTCAGCGGCAAATGGCTGTATGCAAAAGGGTCTCGAAATCCTCGCAAGCGGCGGTGTCCTGCCGTCTGCAGATATTTCGTTCTCAGCAGATACTCAGACCCAAATTGAAGATCTGATGGCCCAGTTCTGGACCAGCGACATGTCTGCGGCGGATGCGCAAGCTGACTATGCGGACCTGATCGAAAAAGCGGACTAAATTCTGCAATTGCCCGGCTTTCTGGAGTGCTCTCCTTTGAGCCGGGCTCTCATTTCATACCCTGAAGATTTGGAGCCGACACGATGACCGTGGTCTCGGACCCCCGCCCGCGCTCAGCAAAGCGCCCCAGCCGCCTGTTCAAAAACTGGATGGCCAAGATTGCATCGCTTCCGATGATCCTAACGGCGCTTGTCGTCTTTTTGGGCGGTACAGCTTGGACAGTGACCTATTCCTTTACCGGGTCGCGCATGCTGCCCAGGGCGAAATGGGTTGGCCTTGATCAGTACGAACGCCTTTGGGACACGGACAGATGGATCATTTCGATCAAGAATTTGGCGATCTACGGCAGTTGTTCGATGATATTAACGCTGGTGCTGGGCTTTAGCCTTGCGGCCTGTTTGGATCGCAAAATCCGCTTTGAAAGCGCGTTTCGCACTATATTCCTATATCCATTTGCGTTGTCATTTGTGGTGACCGGCCTTGCTTGGCAATGGATCTTGAACCCCGACTTTGGCCTGCAAAGCGTTGTACGGAGCTGGGGTTGGGAAAGCTTCGCGTTCAACCCGCTCAACGATCCCAATACTGTCATATTTGGGCTGCTCATCGCTGGATTGTGGCAAGGTACTGGTTTGATTATGTGCATCATGCTCGCCGGGCTGCGCGGCATAGATGAAGACATCTGGAAAGCCGCACGGGTTGACGGGATTGGCACGGTAAAAACCTATGTCGTTGTTATCATTCCGATGATGCGCCCGGTGTTTATTACAGCCCTCGTGATGATCGCATCGGGCATTATCAAGCTTTATGATTTGGTTGTCGCGCAAACCGGGGGCGGGCCGGGCTTGGCCTCTGAGGTGCCCGCGAAATATGTGATCGAATACATGTTCCGCGCTCAAAACCTTGGCCAGGGTTTCGCCGCTTCAACCATGATGTTGTGTTCTGTTGTGATCATCCTGATCCCTTGGGCTTATCTTGAATTCGGAGGCCGTAAACGTGGCTGACTCATCACCCAGCGCTGCCGCATTAGAACCGCGTGGCCGTAAACCCAAAAAGACCTTTTCTCGCGCCAATATCTTTTTGTATGGCACGTTGATCATGGTCTCCATGTATTACCTTTTGCCGCTCTATGTGATGGTCGTGACCTCACTCAAAGGCATGCCGGAGATCCGCATGGGCAATATCTTTGGCCCGCCAATGGAGATCACTTTCGAGCCGTGGGTCAAAGCATGGTCAGAGGCCTGCACAGGCATCAACTGCGATGGCCTTTCTCGTGGCTTTGGCAATTCGGTCCGTATTCTGATCCCATCGGTTCTGATGTCGATCGTGATTGCATCGGTCAATGGTTATGCGCTTGCAAACTGGAAGTTCAAAGGCTCTGAAGTCTTCTTTACAATTTTGATTATCGGGGCGTTTATCCCGTATCAAACGATGCTTTACCCTATTGTGATTATGCTGCGCGAAATCGGTTTGATGGGCTCCATTTGGGGGTTGGTTCTTGTGCACACGGTGTTTGGCATGCCCATTCTGACCCTTCTGTTCCGCAACTACTTTGCATCCGTTCCAGAAGAGCTGTTCAAGGCGGCCCGTGTAGATGGCGCCGGGTTCTGGCAGATTTATTTCCAGATCATGATCCCAATGGCGCTGCCAATCTTTGTGGTTGCGATCATCCTGCAGGTTACAGGCATTTGGAACGATTTCCTCTTTGGTGTGATCTACACCAAGCCCGCTACGTATCCAATGACCGTACAGCTCAATAACATCGTTAACTCGGTGCAGGGGATCAAGGAATACAACGTCAATATGGCAGCAACCTTGCTGACCGGATTGGTCCCTCTCATCATCTATTTTGCCTCTGGCAAACTCTTTGTTCGTGGCATCGCTGCGGGCGCAGTCAAAGGCTGAAAACTGATGGCAAATTCTGTAGAAATCAAAGATCTGGATCTCAACTTTGGGGCGGTCAAAGTCCTCAAGCAGCTCAATTTGGATATCGCCGAAGGTGAATTTCTTGTGTTGCTTGGTTCATCGGGCTGCGGCAAGTCAACCTTGCTGAACTGCATCGCCGGGCTGCTCGACATCTCTGGCGGGCAGATATTTATCAAAGGCGAGAACGTGACGTGGGCGGAGCCTTCGGAACGCGGCATAGGCATGGTTTTTCAATCCTATGCGCTTTATCCCCAGATGACGGTGCGCGGGAACCTGTCTTTTGGCCTCAAGAACGCAAAAGTGCCCAAGGCAGAGATTTCTGAGCGTGTTGAGCAAGCCGCCAAGGTCTTGCAGATCGAGCCACTTTTGGATCGCAAGCCTGGCGCATTGTCCGGTGGCCAGCGTCAACGGGTGGCCATCGGGCGCGCACTTGTTCGCGATGTGGATGTGTTTCTGTTCGATGAACCGCTCTCTAATCTTGATGCGAAACTGCGGACGGATCTTCGGGTTGAACTGAAGCGGCTGCACAAACAGCTCAAGAATACGATGATATATGTGACCCATGATCAGGTTGAAGCGATGACACTTGCCGACAGAATTTCGATCATGAAAGGCGGGATGATTCAGCAACTCGACAGCCCGGACGTGATCTATGCCAAACCGTGCAACAAATACGTCGCAGATTTTATTGGATCGCCGGCAATGAACATGTTTTCGGGCCAGTTGGCTGGAACCACATTTACCTGCGATGGGTTCAAGGTTGATGTAGCAGGATATGAATTTGGCGAGGCAGCCCGCGCGGATGGTTCTGCATGGCTTGGCATCCGCCCCGAGCATATCTTCACCGGACAGGCCGCGGCCGATGCAACCTATTCGGGTACTGCTGAAATTGACATTGTAGAACCTATGGGCTCGGACACTTTGGTTTGGGTCAATTTCGCGGGGCAGTCGGTGCGGGTGCGCACTGAGGGCCAGTCAAAACTCAAATCCGGAGACACTCTCGCGCTCGGGTTTGACGCAGATCGATTGCATCTCTTCGACACAAAAACTGAAATTCGTCTCTAATTGTGAAAGCAAGCACATGACAGCAGCATTGCAACTTTACTCTATGCGCGACTGCGCAGATCAGCTCGCGCTTTTGGCAGAATTGCCGGCCCTTGGGATCACGACCGTCGAAGGCTATGGCGGCGTTTACGGTGATCCGATCTCATACCGGGCTGCAATGGATGCCAACGGCGTTACGATGCCGTCCGGGCATATGGGCATTGCCGATATCGAAGCGGATTTCGAGGCGACGATGTCTATTATCGAAACGCTGGGTATCACGCGCGTTTTCGCCCCGTATCTTGATCAATCCGAGCGCCCAGACACGGCCGATGGATGGGCAGCATTTGGTAAACGCCTTCAGGCTGCTGCACAGAAATACGCGGATCGCGGTCTTAGCTTTGGATGGCATAACCATGACTTTGAATTTGCTGCATTGGAAAATGGCGGCACGCCGATGGACATTTTGCTGGACGTAGCGCCGGATATTAAATGGGAGGCGGATCTGGCATGGATCGTGCGCGGAGGTCGCGATCCTCTTGAGTATGTCAAAACTTACGGAAGTCGGCTTTCCGCAATTCACGTCAAAGACATCGCGGAAATTGGCAGCAACCTTGAAGAAGATGGTTGGGCGGATCTTGGCGCGGGCACGATGGATTGGGCTGCCTTGCTGCAAGCATGCCGGAGCGCCTCTGGTGACTTAGTCTACGCCCTAGAGCACGATAAACCGACTGACCCGGTTGCCTATGCTGGGCGATCTGCCGCTGCCTTCAAGACGCTTTGGGAGGCCACACATGACTAAGAATCTTGGGGTTGGCATCATCGGATGCGGAAATATCTCTGCAGCCTACCTGCAATTGGCACCAATGTTCAAAGGCTACGAGATCGTAGCCGTGGCCGATATCAATATGGGCAATGCAAACGCCCGTGCAGCAGAATTTGGCGTGCGCGCGGAAACGGTCGAGGGGCTTTTGGCCGCCGATGATATTGATCTTGTCATCAACCTCACCATCCCAGCAGCCCATGTCGAAGTATCTCGCGCTATTCTGCAGGCGGGCAAACATGTCTATTCTGAAAAGCCGTTTGTTCTTAGCCTCGCTGAAGCTCAGGAGCTAGGTGATATCGCCAAGGTCAATGATCTTCGTATCGGATCGGCACCGGATACGTTTGTTGGGGGCAGTCATCAACTTGCCCGCACTCTCATAGATGAAGGGACAATTGGTGCTGTGACGTCTGGTGCAGCGGTTGTGATGTCGAGCGGCATGGAAGATTGGCACCCAAACCCCGATTTTTTCTTTCAAGAGGGCGGTGGACCGATCCTTGATCTTGGGCCCTACTATATCTGCAATTTTGTGCAGTTGCTTGGTCCAGTTGCTAAGGTCACAAGCTTTACAGGTGCGGCCCAAACGAACCGGACCATTCAAAACGGGCCGCGTCTTGGCGAAACCGTGCCGGTTGAAACGCCGACAACAATCCACTCCGTTCTGTCGTTTGAAAGCGGCGCAATCATAACGCTTTTGGCGAGTTGGGATGTTTGGGCAAGCAATCATCCGATTATGGAGCTGTATGGCACCGAGGGAACTATGAATCTTCCCGATCCAAATTTCTTTGGCGGCACATTGACTGTGACCAAGCGGGCAGGGGAGCCGGTTGAAAAGAACTGGGACCACCCGTTCAGCATTCCGAATTTTGAAGAGACGAGAGCCAACTATCGTGGCGCAGGTCTGGCGGATATGGCCTTAGCTATTTCTCAGGGCCGCCCGCATCGCTGCAACAACGAATTTGCGACCCATGTGGTCGAGGTCATGACAGCAATCCTTGAAGCTGGAGAAACCGGAACGGTTCTCAAAATGAAAACCACATGTGATCGGCCTGAGGTTCTTGGGCCTGACGCGGCCCGCGCCTTGCTGGCGTGATCCAATAAACGGAGAGTAAGATGACCAGTTCCATCAAAGGCCCCGCGCTTTTTCTCACCCAATTTGTGGGTGACAACGGGCCATTCAATTCTCTGCCCGCGATTGTCGAATGGGCTGCGGGTTTGGGGTACAAGGGCGTTCAGATCCCGTCATGGGACGCGCGCGTGTTTGATTTGGATAAAGCAGCGTCGAGCAAAACCTACTGCGATGAAATCGCCGGTATTTGCGCTGAGCATGGGGTGACGGTCACGGAGCTGTCCTGCCATCTGCAAAGTCAGCTGGTTGCGGTTCACCCGGCCTATGACACGGCTTTCGATGCTTTTGCGCCTGAGCATCTGCATGGAAAGCCCGCCGAGCGTCAGGCTTGGGCTGTGGACCAAGTGACCAAGGTGGCCAAAGCATCGCAGCATCTTGGGCTCACCGGGGCGGTTGGCTTTACAGGGTCGCTGGCGTTTCCATATCTTTATCCGTGGCCGCAACGGCCCGCCGGGCTTGTTGAAGAAGCTTTTGGCGAATTGGCGCGCCGTTGGATTCCGATCTTGGATACGTATGATGCTGC
This sequence comes from uncultured Paracoccaceae bacterium, assembly GCA_937995865.1. Classification (GTDB taxonomy): domain Bacteria; phylum Pseudomonadota; class Alphaproteobacteria; order Rhodobacterales; family Rhodobacteraceae; genus Shimia_B. The sequence goes on from CALKJA010000044.1 coordinate 9,716, forward strand.
GGGCGTTGATTTGGGGTTTGAGATTCATCCCGGTGAAGATGTTTTTGATGGAACAACTTTTGAACGCTTCCTTGCTGCAACTGGAAATCATACGCGGTGCAATATAACCTATGATCCGTCGCATTTCCTGCTGCAGCAGCTGGATTACCTGGCGTTTATTGATGTGTACCATGACCATATCAGCGCGTTTCATGTCAAAGACGCTGAATTCAACCCTACCGCGCAACAAGGTGTCTATTCCGGCTATGCGGATTGGACAGATCGCGCAGGCAGGTTCCGGTCTCTTGGCGATGGCCAGGTCGATTTCAAAGGCATCTTTTCACGGTTGACCAAATACGGATTTGACGGTTGGGCCGTTCTGGAATGGGAATGCTGTTTGAAACACCCAGAGCAGGGCGCTGCGGAGGGCGCTCCGTTTATCGCTGACCACCTGATCCGCCAAACTGAACATGCATTTGACGACTTTGCTGGCGGCAAATCCGATCCAGCAGCGCTGCGTAAGATGATGGGTTTCTGATATCTTGCCGCTCAAACTTGGCATGGTCGGAGGCGGACAAGGTGCGTTCATTGGGGGCGTGCATCGCATGGCTGCGCGTTTGGACGGTTGTTTTGATCTGGTTGCAGGAGCCTTTTCTTCGGATCCCGCGCGTGCGCATGCATCGGCGGCAGAGATTGGGATCTCTGCAGATCGATCCTATGCAGATTACACAGAAATGGCCAAAGCAGAGGCTGCGCGGGCTGATGGGATCGATGCCGTTTCCATTGTGACGCCAAACCACTTGCACGGCCCCATTGCCGGGGCGTTTCTTGCCCAAAACATCTCGGTCATCTGCGACAAGCCCCTGACGGCGACCTTGGAACAGGCACAGAGCTTATTGGCTGTGGCAGAAGCGTCAGATGCTCACTTCTTCTTAACGCATAACTACACAGGCTACCCTATGATCCGGCAAGCGCGCCAAATGTTGGCCGAGGACGCATTGGGCGAGATCAGGATTATCGAAGCCAATTATTTGCAAGATTGGCTGAGCGCCGTGCCAACAAAGGAAAACAAACAGGCCAAGTGGCGCCTTGACCCCGCACAGTCAGGCGGCGGCGCGATTGGAGATATCGGCACCCATGCCCATAACCTTGCCTGCTTTGTCAGCGGGCTGCGACCAACCGCACTTAGCGCGACCCTTAGGTCCTATGTTGCAGGCCGTATTGTTGATGATGATGCCCGCATCACACTGGAATTTGAGGGCGGCGCACGCGGTTACATCTGGGCAAGCCAGGTGGCGATCGGGAATGAAAACAATCTGACCTTGGCGATCTATGGGGCCAAAGGATCACTGCGCTGGGCGCAAGAGACGCCCAATATTCTTTGGTTCACAGAATTTGGGCAAGCGCCGCAAATGATCACACGGGGCGGCGGCGCTGCAAATGCAAGTGCCGCTGACGTGACTCGAATCCCAGCCGGTCACCCCGAAGGATATCTAGAGGCTTTTGCCACGCTTTATAGCGAGGCTGCCACGGTGATCAGATCAAAGCCCAAAGGCGCGACCATTGGCATCCAAGCGGGGTTAGACGGAGTGCGCTTTGTCGATGCTTGCTTGCGTTCATCGCAAGATGGCTCTGCATGGATCGACCTTTCTTAAGGCAATCCAAAGGTTCAGCCCCCTTGCCCCCGCTCATCCGTACACTCATATACGGCTCAAGCAATAAAGGGAGCGCATGATGCTCGAACTCAATGCAGGCCCCGCGGCCTCTGACCTGATCAAAGACGGCACTGAGGCCACATTTATGCAAGACGTTGTGGAGGCCTCGCAAGAGGTGCCGGTCATCGTCGATTTCTGGGCGCCATGGTGCGGACCCTGTAAAACGCTTGGCCCCGCGCTCGAAGCCGCGGTGACGAAGGCCAAAGGTGCTGTGAAAATGGTCAAGATCGATGTCGATCAGGCCCAACAGATCGCGGCCCAACTGCGCATTCAGTCAATCCCAACGGTTTATGCGTTTTGGCAGGGTCAACCCGTTGATGGCTTTCAAGGCGCGCTTCCTTCGTCTGAGATTGATGCATTTGTTGAGCGTGTCGTAGAAGCGGGCGGTGGTGCATCTGCGGATGGTGGGCTTGAAGATGCTGTGCTTGCCGCCGAAGAAATGCTCGCTGAAGGCGCGTCTTCCGATGCCGCCCAAACCTTCGCTGCAATTCTCGAAGAAGATCCGTCCCATGCTGGCGCATATGGTGGTTTGATACGTGCCCATGTCGCGCTTGGCGCGCTGGATGAGGCCGAAGCGGTGCTCAATGGCGCACCTCTTGAGATTAGCACATCACCCGAACTCGAAGCCGCGCGCGCCCAACTTGAACTGGCGCGTCAGGCGGAGGATGCCGGCCCCGTCGCAGAGCTGTCGGGACAAGTGGCAGCCGAGCCTGACAACCATCAAGCGCGATTTGATCTTGCTCAGGCAATGCATGCCAATGGCGATGCCGAAGGCGCGGTGAATGAGCTGCTTGAGCTGTTCCGCCGTGATCGTGACTGGAACGACCAAGCCGCAAAGACTCAGCTCTTCACGATTTTTGATGCCCTCAAACCGAGCGATCCGGTCGTCTTGAATGGTCGTCGCAAGCTGACATCGATGATTTTTGCCTAATCCCGTTTGTCTGTCACAGTGTAAGAGCTATCTAAAAAGCTATGGCCAATACCGGAGACCTCCCCGAGACGATCGCGATTTTCCCGTTACCGGGTGCATTGCTTCTTCCGCGCGCGCGGCTGCCATTGCATATTTTTGAGCCGCGATACCTCGCAATGCTCGATGATGTACTAAAAACGCAACATCGTCTTATTGGCATGATCCAGCCATACGATGGCCCCTCAGGTGAACGCTTGCAAAGTATCGGTTGCGCCGGCCGTGTAACTGGGTTTTCGGAAACCGAAGATGGTCGCTACATGATCACATTGGCCGGCCAGTCGCGCTTTCGGGTAACCGAAGAAATCTCTGGGTTTACCCCCTACCGACGCTGCAATGTGGACTGGACAGGGTTTGGTCGTGATTTGGGCCCGGAAGAAAAGAACATTGGTTTCGAGCGGACAGGCTTTTTGAACTTGCTAGATCGGTTCTTCAAAGCGCAGGATCTTTCCACCGATTGGGACAGTTTGAAAGAGGCCGATGACGAGCTGCTCATAAACTCGCTTTCGATGCTTTGTCCTTTTGATTCAGAAGATAAACAGGCATTGCTTGAAGCTCCATCCCTAGCAACACGCCACGAGACTCTTGTGACCCTGCTGGAATATGCTCTTCGTGGCGGCCAATCAGACGAGATCGTTCAATGAGCAATTTTGACCGAAAAATGCTCCAAGCACTGGTTTGCCCGCAAACCCGCCAACGCCTGAGCTACGATGCACAAACGCAAGAGTTGATCAGCAAAGCCGCACATCTCGCTTACCCGATCCGTGATGGCATCCCGGTTTTGCTCGTTGACGAAGCGCGTAAGTTCGACTGACACCGCCCTTCATTTTTCTCAAAATACCTCCGAGAGCACGAGAGGCAGCGCCTCTCGTAGCCGCCATAGGCGGCTTACCCGGTCCTGTTCAAGCCGGAGGCGCAGAAGGGAGGCGGGTGGCCCCACGTCTAAAAAACTTGCTCAACTGCCTAAAGGCGCCGACCTTGCAATAGGCGTGGCAACTCTCCGCTCAACCCTGCAGCCTCGCGCATGAAGTTTCGGCGCAATGCCGGCACCGATCCAACAACACCTAACCCTACATCCCTCAACCCGCGCAGAATGGGATTGTCGTTTGAAAACAGCCGATTGAACCCGTCTGTGGCTGCGGCAAGCGTGGCCGTGTCAAAGCGCCGCCATTGCTGATACCGTGCAAGCGACTGCGCGCCGCCGATATCTTCGCCGCGTTGGCGCGCATCGCTAAGCACTTCGGCAAGAGCGGCGACATCTTTCATGCCCGCGTTTAGCCCTTGCCCGGCGATTGGGTGAATTCCGTGTGCAGCATCGCCAACCAGCGCTATACGTTCTGCGACAAAGCTTTGCGCCAAGGACAGGTTCAATGGATAGCTGAACCTATCCCCGGCAAGTTCGATCCTGCCAAGAAAATCCCCAAAGCGGGGGCGCAAGATATCCAAGTAGTCATCATCTGACAAAGCGTTTATGTCTTTGGCCCGCTCGGTGGCTTCCGTCCAAACCACGCCAACCCGGTTCTTGGTCAGCGGCAAGATCGCCAAAGGTCCTTGCGGCAAAAACAACTGATGCGCGATGCCGTGGTGGGGATGCTCGACATGCAGCGCACAGACAAGAGATGTCTGACCATATCTCCAGCCGGTTCGCGCGATCCCGGCGCGTGTGGCCGTGCCGCTCCCACGGCCATCGCACCCGATCAAAAGTGGCGCAGTCAGCTCAGTCCCATCTCCAAGCCCGATTCGCGCTGACCCCTCGGTAACCTCTTGCTCTACAACCCGCATTTTCGCGATGTGGGTCAGCCCCGGTGTTTCCCGCTCTGCGTTCAAAAGAGCCACACGTGCATGTCGATCTTCGATCATATAGCCCATCGGGTCTGATCCGATTTCTGCGGCATCGAAATGCAGAAAAAAGGGAGAGGGCGCGGCGCCCATTCGCCCATCACTCACTTTGATCTCATTCATGGGCTGTGCATGTACCGCCAACCCACCCCAAAGCCCCAACGCGTCCAACATTTTGGTCGTCGAAAGCGCCATAGCATAGCTGCGCCCGTCAAACCCAACCTTGCGTCGTGTTGCTCTCGGCAATGCGTCAACGAGGACCACCTGAAAACCAGCTTGGCACAGGGCAAGTCCGAGGGTTGAGCCAATCAATCCCCCCCCAACGATCAAGATATCCGCGTCATATTTCATATGCACAAATACGGCTCTGTGGTTGCAGATGTAAATGTGCGGGATTGTCCGAAGCCTGCCGCGCGGCTACCACGGTAATGTCAACACGGAGGACACAATGGATTGGCTCACCAAAACCGCTGCGGATCAAGGGCGGGCAATTGCCGCTGGTACGCTTGACCCTGTTGACCTGACTCAGGCCTATCTTGATGTCGCTGCAGCCAATCCCGACGCGTCGCGCATTTATGCGCGCATGACGCCAGACCGCGCGTTAGCAGAAGCAGGCGCTGCAAGGACCCGCGCGCAGCAAGGGTTTCGTGTTTCACCACTTGATGGGGTGCCAATCTCTTGGAAGGATCTTTTTGATACAGCAGGTATTGTGACCGAAGCGGGTTCCGCGCTTTTAGAGGGCCGCACTCCGCAGACTGACGCAGATGTCATAGGCAAAGCGACATCTTTGGGGCTTATCTGTTTGGGCAAGACGCATATGAGCGAGCTTGCGTTTTCTGGGCTCGGGCTTAACCCGATCACGGCGACACCCCCATGTGTGAACGATCCCGATGGAATCTCCGGGGGGTCTTCGTCGGGCGCTGCCGCCTCTGTTGCGTTCGGTCTTGCTGCAGCAGCGATTGGATCCGACACGGGCGGATCCGTTCGGATTCCGGCTGCGTGGAATGATCTTGTGGGGCTAAAAACCACCACTGGGCGGCTTCCGTTGACCGGCGTTGTGCCGTTATGCCGCCAGTTTGATACCATTGGTCCGCTGACCCGCAGTGTTGAGGACGCAACGTTGCTTCTTGCTGCGATGGAGGCAGCACATCCGATGGATCTGCGTGGCGCCTCGCTGAGTGGGACGCGCTTTCTGGTGCTTGAGACGGTCGTGTTTGACGGTATCGAAGATACGCCCGCTCAAGCATTTGAAGAAAGCGTGGCCAGGCTAGAGGTGGCAGGCGCAACAATCACGCGCGGCGCTTTGCCGGACGTTGCCGATGCGCTGGCGCTGACACCGCTTCTCTATGCGCCCGAGGCGTATGGTGAATGGCAAGGCGTGATCGAAGCGAACCCGGACAAGATGTTTGCAGAGATCCTTGAGCGCTTTCGCAGTGGTGCAAAGGTGAGCGCGCCTGACTATATTCAGGGCTGGCACCAATTAGAGAGGTTGCGCAAAAGCTACTACGCTGAAACGGCGGGCTATGATGCGGTGATAATGCCCGCGTGTCCGATCCTTCCGCCTCATACTGAGCGTCTTCTCAGCGATCACGAATATTATGTGGATCGCAATCTTCTGGCTTTGCGAAATACGCGGGTTGGGAACCTGATGGGATCGGCGTCTTTGACCCTACCAACCGGCGTGCCGTCCTGCGGTTTGATGTTTGTGACGCCGCCTCTAAGCGAGGAGCGGCTGTTGAGGTTGGGGTCAGCGGCAGAAGCCGCACTCGGGTAGGTCGCGCCTAAATCGTGAACGAGACTCTGGACGGCGGACTCTTCGCTGCGCTATGCTGGGACAAACGGGGCGAATAAACGACCCCACCTGAGGCAGTAGTAGTTTAATGACCCCCGAGCGGTTTCAAACCCTCCCGGATGCGACGTGGCCGCGTTTGCGCGCGCTGCTGGATGCGCATCAGCCGGGAGACACACCAGTTAATATGACCATTGGGGAGCCCAAGCACCCCTTTCCAGACTGGTTGCCGGATATGTTGGCCAGCCATGCCGAAGGGTGGGGCAAGTATCCCGATAATTATGGCTTGCCTGAATTGCGGGGTGCGATCTCCAATTGGATCGGCCAACGCTACGGCGTCTCGTTGGATCCTGAGACGCAGGTCATGGCCTTGAACGGGACGCGCGAAGGGCTGTTTAGCGCAGCTTTGGCTTTGTCTCCGGATCACAAAGGCGGGCGACCTGCGGTTTTGCTGCCAAACCCCTTCTATCCGGTTTATGGGGTTGCCGCGCTTGCTGCTGGGGCTGAACCCTTCTACGTGCCCGCAACGGAAGAAACCGGGCATCTGCCGGACTACGAAAATTTGCCGGAAGATGTGCTGGCGCGGACAACCATTGCTTATGTCTGTTCGCCTGCAAACCCGCAGGGCACCGTTGCGGATGAAAGCTATTGGCGGCGTCTGTTGGCGTTGGCTGAGCGCTATGATTTCCGCATCTTCAGCGATGAGTGTTATTCCGAGATCTACCGAACAACCCCGCCGCCGGGCGCGTTGGAAATGGCGGATAAATATGGCGCAGACCCAGAACGCGTTGTTGTTTTCCATTCTTTGTCCAAACGCTCCAATCTTCCGGGGCTGCGTTCCGGTTTTGTGGCTGGCGGTCCGAAATCCATGATCGAAATCAAACGGCTGCGCGCATTGGCAGGAGCACCTTTGCCCAACCCGGTGCAGCATGTGAGCGCTGCCGTTTGGGCGGACGAGGCCCACGTTGTGGCCAACCGGCAACAATATTCTGACAAATTTAGACAAGCTGACCACATTTTTGCCGGGTTTGAGGGCTACCAAAGCCCTGACGCGGGATTTTTTCTGTGGCTGAAGGTTGGCGATGGCGAGCAGGTCGCGCTGGATCTTTGGACGGCCACAGGCGTGCGCACCCTACCGGGAGCGTATTTGAGCCGCAGCGTGAACGGGACAAACCCGGGCGCAAACTATATCCGGGTGGCTTTGGTCGCCCCAATGAATGAGATGGTCGAAGGTCTTACTCGCCTTCGCACACATCTTGAAAAGACGAATACCGGTCAAACGAACGGGCGAGGCTGAGCACATGGCATACCAAACACACGGGCGTGACCCGCTTCTTGACAGTAACATGCAAGCCGCGCTTGAGCGGCGCGGGCGTGAATTGATTGGAATCGGTCTTGTTGTACTGGGCCTTATGGCAGCGATGATGATTGTCTCGTATTCGCCAGATGATCCAAACTGGATGGTGGCAACGGATGCTCCGGTGCAGAACTGGTTGGGCCGCATGGGCGCTTCCTTGGCGGCGCCACTCTTCATGATTATCGGTTGGGGCGCATTTGGTATTGCGATCCTGTTCACAGTCTGGGGACTGCGTGTTGGATTTAATTGGGGTAAAGAACGGGCCGTCTCTCGTCTGATCTTCGCGCCAATCGCTTTGGCTTTGGCTTCTGTCTATGCGGCGACTCTGGCACCAGCTGCGGGCTGGTCACATTCCTTTGGTCTCGGCGGTCTGTTTGGCGATACTGTTTTGCTTGTCATTCTTGAGGTTATTCCGGGCACCGCCGCATTGGGCGCGAAGTTGATTTCGCTGATCGCTGGGGCTGCAATTCTTGGACTTGGCGCATTTGTTCTGGGCTTCACTTGGCCTGAGATTTACCGCCTGTCGCGTTGGATGGTTCTTGGCTTGGTGTTGATCTACGCCTACGCCATGAAAGCGTTGGGACAAGGTGCGCGTATGGGTGCTCGGGCAACATCTGTTGCGGCTCAGGCTACTTCAACAGTAGCCCACAATATTCATGCCCAAAGGCAAGCACATGCGCAGGCCTGCGCTGAGCAAAAAGCGAATGATGAACAATTGCGCGCGCAGCACCTTGCTAAGGCAAATGCACATGAAGAGGCTGAAAAGCAGCGTGTTGCCCAAGTCATCCGGGCCAATCGTGCAGCAGGTCTGCCTGCAGCGTCCGTCACGATGCAGCCTGAACCGGAAATGGGTTTTGACGAACCTGATCCGGTCCTTGATTCCTATTATGATGAGCCGACCGTCAACGCAGAGCCTAAAAGCCGTTTGCGGGGTCTTGTCCCGTCGCTTCTTAAACGCGAACCAGAAACAGTCGCAATGCCGGCTCCCGAGCTGGTGAGCCATGAGCCAAACTTTGAAGATGAGTTGCCGGAAACCTCTGAAGATCGCCTCCGCTCAAAGATCGCAAAGGCGATCCGCACCCGGAGCCGGGTCGAGCCGCCGCTGACCGCAGCATATGCGGCTAAGACCAATCCTGCACCGCAGCAGCAAACGGTCGCCAGCACAGCCCCGCTGCGCGAGGAGCCGAGCATGACCCGTTCTGCTCGAGCGCCTGCACCGACATACGCGCCAGAGACAATCCCGGCTGCCCAGCCTTTTGAAAGCGTTCCCACCGAAGCCGCTTTGGATCTGTCTGCGTTTGTTCCACCTGCACCGTCGGAAATTCAAAACCCGGTCGCAAAGCCTGCGGCACCTGCATTCGAACCTGAGCTGCCCAAAGAAATGGTGGATATTCCGACGGCTCTTTCAGACGTCGCCGAAATTCCTGAAGAGTCGGTTGCGAATATGGCCACGCCACATTCGCCGATCCCCGAGGTAACACTCCCGCCGATACCAGTTCCAGAGCCTAAGAAGGTTGTCCAACACCCAACAAAGAAAAAGATGCAACCGTCCGTTCGTGCTAAGGCAGAAGCGCAACCTGATCTTAAGTTTGAAGACACGCGTCCGTTGTATGAACATCCCCCGCTTTCGTTGCTGGAAAACCCGATTCAAATCGAGCGGCACCATTTGAGCGATGAATCTTTGGAAGAGAACGCTCGCATGCTGGAAAGCGTGTTGGACGACTATGGTGTGAAGGGTGAAATCGTTTCCGTGCGGCCCGGCCCTGTGGTCACAATGTATGAGCTTGAGCCTGCGCCAGGTCTCAAAGCATCGCGTGTTATTGGCCTGTCCGATGATATTGCGCGATCTATGTCGGCGTTGTCTGCGCGTGTATCAACGGTTCCAGGCCGCTCTGTGATTGGGATCGAATTGCCTAATGTGAACCGCGAAAAAGTGGTGCTTCGCGAGATGCTCTCTGGTCGTGATTTTGGTGATACAAACATGCGGCTTCCGCTCGCGCTTGGTAAAGATATCGGTGGCGACCCTGTCGTCGCTAACCTTGCCAAAATGCCCCACCTTTTGATTGCGGGGACAACCGGTTCGGGTAAGTCTGTTGCGATCAATACAATGATTTTGTCGCTGCTTTATAAGCTGACGCCTGAAGAATGCCGTTTGATCATGATCGATCCCAAGATGCTTGAACTCAGCGTCTATGACGGCATCCCACATCTTCTTAGCCCTGTTGTAACGGATCCCAAAAAGGCTGTGGTCGCCCTGAAGTGGACCGTGGGTGAGATGGAAGAGCGCTATCGCAAGATGTCCAAGATGGGCGTCCGCAATATCGAGGGCTATAATTCGCGTGTCGCGGATGCGCTTGAAAAGGATGAGATGTTCAGTCGTACGGTCCAGACCGGATTTGACGATGAAAGCGGCGAACCAATCTTCGAAACCGAAGAATTTGCCCCTGAAAAGCTGCCCTATATCGTGGTTATCGTCGATGAGATGGCCGATCTGATGATGGTTGCAGGCAAAGAGATTGAAGCCTGCATTCAAAGGCTTGCTCAGATGGCGCGGGCAAGCGGTATTCACCTGATTATGGCCACCCAGCGGCCTTCGGTCGATGTGATCACCGGCACAATCAAGGCAAACTTCCCAACGCGGATTTCGTTTCAGGTCACGTCCAAAGTCGACAGCCGGACGATCCTTGGTGAGATGGGTGCTGAGCAACTGCTGGGGATGGGCGATATGCTATATATGGCAGGTGGGGCGAAGATCTCCCGCGTGCATGGGCCTTTCTGCTCAGATGAGGAGGTCGAAGAGATTGTCAATTTCCTCAAGGGTTACGGCCCACCGGACTATATCGGCGGCGTCGTCGACGGGCCTTCGGACGGCAAGGAAAGCGATATCGACCTTGTTCTTGGTCTTGGTGGGAATACCGATCAGGAAGATGCGATGTATGACACGGCTGTGGCGATCGTAATGAAGGATCGCAAATGCTCCACCTCGTATATCCAACGGAAACTGGCGATTGGGTATAACAAGGCCGCGCGTCTTGTGGAGCAAATGGAAGATCAGGGGATCGTTTCCCCAGCCAACCATGTGGGCAAGCGAGAGATCTTGGTACCGGAGCAGTGAAGCTTGCGTTTGCGTCGATTGCCCTCGTTGCCCTCTTAGGGTGCCGTGATCAGATCGCGCCGGACTTGACCATTGGGCTGGATGAGGTGGCAGGTCAGTCAGAACCCGTCCGCTTTACACGTCGCGCGCTAGCCAACAGCTTTCCCGGGTTTGAGATCGCAGCTGAGCACTACCCCGTGCCGCACCAAATGGGCCGCGAGGTCTTTGAGCTGCGTACGGGTGAGACCGTCGCCTTTTGGGCGGATGTGGGGCAGGAAGAGATTTACACCTTCTCTGTATTTACAAACACACCTTTGGTGACCGGGCCGCATGGGCTTCAGGTCGGTTTGACCAAATTCGGAGATGTCGACGCGCAGGTTCTAGGGGAGTGCGGGATTGGCTGGAATGAGCTCTCGAAGCATTTGGTCTGCCTGAATGGCACGTTCCGCACGCTCTTTTTGTCGCTGGACCGCACGGTAGTTATTGGCGAGCCCGAGATGATGCCTCAGGATCCTAATGGATTAGTCCTGTCGGAGATGCGAAAATATTTCCGACGCCCTGTACAGTAGCCAGAAACCGCCACTGGAGGCGGTTGTTATCGCATAACACTCGGCAAACCGCGCAGCTGTGCCTATGTATCATAAAGAATAAAAACGAGGTGTTCCTATGGGTCTTACACGACGCAGCATGATCGCAGGCAGTGCGGCACTGACGGCCAGTTTGGCTGCGCCCGCAATGGCACAACAACGCATCCCCTTGAATGATCTCAGCGCGTATCTGAATGCCCTGAAATCTGCAAAGGGGACATTTACACAGGTCACTAGCCAAGGTGATGTCTCAACCGGAACGATTTATATCAAGCGCCCCGGCCGTGTCCGGTTTGAGTACAATCCTCCTGAGCGTGCAATGGTGATTGCGGGCGGTGGATCGCTCGCGGTATTTGATCCACGTTCTGATGAACCAACGCGCTATCCCCTGGGGCAAACGCCACTCTCCATCATTCTTGCAAGGAATGTGAATCTTGGTCGCGCGAATATGGTCACAGGGCATTCGGTTGATGGCCAAACAACGGTGGTTCGGGCGCAGGATCCTGAGAACCCGGAATACGGGTCCATTGATCTGGTCTTTACCGCAAGCCCGGTTGAGCTGCGCAAGTGGGTGATCAACGATGGTGACGGCAGCTCAACGACAGTGATCCTTGGTGATCTTGATCGCAGTGTCCGTGTGCCGGAACGCCTGTTCAACATCATCGCTGAAACGCGCGATTGGGCCGGGTGATCCTACAATCATCCGATCCATTCGCACGTTTGCCAACGCCAAGAGCCTCTTGAAGGCTCTTGGAACATCAGATTTTCCGGCAACCTTTGAGTTGTTGATGATACATCACTGAGCGGTCGCCGACCTCTCCTGCGATGCGCATTAACCACGGCTTGCCGCGATAGGTGCCGCGGCGGTATCCGGTGCGTCCGTCGTGATACGCAAGATACTGATTGGTCGCGTCGGATACTGGAATGCCAAGCTGCTCTTCAGATTGCTTCATATACCAGCCCATGAAATCCGTCGCATGGCGAATGTTATCGCGTCTTGAACCCGCACCGCCTTGAAGCTGGACATATTCTTCCCATGTCGCGTCAAGCGCCTGACTGTAACCGAATGCAGAAGATTGGCGCCCAATAGGCAGCACACCCAATTTATATCGGAAAGGTGTGCGGGCATCGGAGATGAACTTGCTCTCCTGATAAATCGTCGCCATTTGTACGGCGACGGGCACGCCGTATTTCTTCTCACTCGCCTTAAAGGCGCGTAGGTATCCGGGGCGCTCGTTCAGTATGGCACAGGCATTGTCCAACTCACGCGGAGCTTTGCCTGATCCGCCCCCGGCACAGCTGGCCAAAAGCATCAAAACGATTAGTGCGCGAAGGGTTCTGCTCATTGGCCTCACTCGCTATGTAGTCTTTTATTTTGCGAACATATTAGCTGATTTCCTTCGCTGTGGAAATCACGATTTTGAGGTCTCAGAGCACAACGGCGAGAATCAGCGGAAGCGTAATGATCGAAAGCGCTGTAGTAACGACGACAAGCCCGGCTACGGATTGTGCATCCGCGCCATACTTTTCAGCGATCAGATAAGAGGTCACAGCAGCCGGGGCACCGAATTGCAGCACCAAAATCCCGAAAGGCATATGCGCCAAGCCAAAAGTTGCGCCAACAGCTGCAGCAACTCCTACGCAAATCGCGATCTTGAGCACAGACAGAAGTGTCGCGCGGCCAATATTCGATGGGCTAATCCGGGCGATTGCGACGCCAAGTGTGATCAGCATTAAGGGGATACCCATTTGCCCAATCAGCGTTAGCGTGTTTGTAAAGACCTCTGGGGTCTTCCACCCTTGCCATAAGAACAGGGCCCCAAGGACAGTAGCGCCAACCATTGGTTCCTTGATCAGAGTTAACGGATTTGAGGATCGCGAAACCATGCCAACTCCGACTGTGAATCCGAAAATGGTAGAAACAGCAAAAACTGGAACAGCAAAAGCCAGCCCTTCAGGGCCATATGCGAAAAAGGCGAGTGGCAGACCAATATTGCCGGTGTTGCTCATTACCAATGGCGCATGCCATGTGCGTTGATCCAGTCGCCCCGCGCTCACAAGCCCCCACATCACAGCCGTCAGGATCGCGTAAATAACCACCGTTGCTATTGTAACCTGCGACAGAGCTGCGGGGGATACGTCTGTCTCCATCAACGCCACAAAGATCAGCGCTGGGATGGCCACGGACATGGCCAGCCGAGTAACAAACTCAACCCGGTATTCAAGCCCCAGCTTGACCCAGGCCAATCCAATAGCCGCCAAAGCAAAAACCGGCGCAACAATCTCAAGCACTGTCAGGGCAAGGTTCACACAGTGTTTCCTTGGGTTTTTCTTAGAATCATCGGTATATACCCCCCTGAGCGCGCGGGATACGCGCCAAAAGGAATGACTCTATGCTGAAACAGCGCGCGAAATACCATTTGGGGCAAGTCGTCCGGCATAAAAAGCACCCGTTCCGTGGTGTGGTTTTTGACGTTGATCCAGAATTCTCCAACACTGAAGAGTGGTACGATGCTATCCCAGAGGATAGCCGCCCGCGCAAGGAACAGCCTTTTTATCACCTGCTCGCGGAGAATGATCAAAGCTACTATGTGGCTTACGTCTCTGAGCAGAATCTTGTTGCTGACTATTCTGGCGAGCCTGTGGATCACCCCGACATTCCGGACCTTTTTGGACCATTCGAAGATGGTGGATACCCTCTTCAGTTTCAAATGAACTGACCTTTCGCATGCGGTCCAAAGCCTTCAGTGGGCGTTTCATGGCACAATACATCACCATGTTGCTTTGCATTTCACTTGTCTCAAAATACTCCGGGGAGTGTGAGGGGCTGGCCCCTCACCTGCTCAGTCAATAGCCAAGTGCGCAACCGTCTTTTCGCGGGTCTGATGCACCTTCAAGCACCCCATCTTCGCGGATTAAGATGGACTGCGCTCCTCCGATTGGGCCGTCCGGGATCGCAACGTTATGACCCCTTTCGGTTAGCTCGGAGCGGACTATATCGGGATAGCCTCTTTCTACCTTCATGATGCCTGCATCAAAAAAGGCCCGCGGCGCATCGATGGCCGATTGAGCGTCCAATCCAAAATCAGTCATGTTGCTTACAAAACGCGCATGCCCGTTGGGCTGATACGCGCCACCCATGACACCAAATGGCATGATAGTGCGCCCCGCTTTTTGAAGCATGCCGGGGATTATCGTATGCATAGGACGTTTCCCACCGGCAACCTCGTTCGGATGACCTTCTTCCAAAGTGAACCCTGCTCCGCGATTTTGGAAGAGTACGCCAAAATCATTGGAGGCTATGCCCGAGCCGAAGCTATGAAAGATCGAATAGATGAGAGAAACGCTCATGCGATCTTTGTCCACAACCGTAATGTAAATCGTGTCTTTATGGACCGCCTCAGAGACCGTAACTGGGTTGCTGATTGCGCATTTGGGATCGATGAGAGCGGCCAGACTTGCAGCTGTTTCAGGCGCAAGCATATGGGCGAGGCGGGCAGTGTGATCGGGATCCGCGAGCATCCTATTGCGCGCGTCATATGCCAGTTTTGCGGCCTCGGCTTCTATGTGCGCGCGCTCGGTGCCAAAAGGGTCCATGCCAGCGATATTGAAATGCTTGAGCATGTTCAGCATCAAGATCGCAGTTGCGCCTTGTCCGTTCGGCGGGTGCTCTACTAGGTCGAGATCGGCATAGCTGCCACGTATCGGCGTTGTGTAGTCGCAAGCGGTGCCGGCAAAATCTTCAAGCGTGTGCGTGCCGCCCAACGCGTTGAGCGAATTCACCATGTCCTCGGCGACTTCGCCATCGTAAAACCCAGCGCGCCCATCCATTGCAATGCGGCGCAGAACTTCGGCTTGTTTTGGAGCGCGGAAAAGCTGCCCCGGCTGAGGTGCCTTGTTGTCAAAGCTGTATGCCGCTTTGGCGGAAGGATGCAGATTGCCCAAAGCCTCGGACCAATCAAACGCAACGCGCGGCGCGACGGGAACACCGGCCTCAGCATAGTGGATGGCCGGGGCGAGGAGGGTTTTGAGGCCAAGCTTTCCATAGTCTTTTGAGAGTTTGCAGATTGCGTCAACCGCGCCAGGAATTGTCACAGCTGCCGCATCATAGAGCGGGACTTTGCTATGGCCCTGCTCGCGCAGTTTGGCAGCGGACAGGCCCGCAGGGGCACGGCCGGACCCATTCAACGCGACGATTTCGGCATCTTGATCGGGCGCAATCAGCGCAAAGAGATCGCCGCCGATGCCGGTCATTTGGGGCTCGCAGAACTCTAGTAAAACCGCACCAGCAAGTGCCGCATCCATCGCATTGCCGCCTGCTTCAAGCATCTGGATCGCAACTTTTGCAGCCAACGGGTGCGAGGTGGCGCACATCCCGGATGTTGACAAGACGGGCGAGCGCCCCGGCCTTTGAAAATCGCGCATCTCAATCCTCCATTTGATCGGTCGGACAGTAGCTCGCTTAAGCTAGGATACAATCCATTCGCGATTTATTCCTGCGATGAAGATTGCGGGTTGGCGGCGGCTTGTATGCAGATTCGCGCCAATATTAGCTCTAGCTATGCGTCAGTGGCGCAATGCATCTGGGAAAGGCCTCGGAATTTTTGTGCGGCCGTCAATATTCCTCGGCGTCGCGCAATGGGTGGGGGCTATTATACACGACGCCGAGATGAAGCTTCAAAGTAGCTACCCCTCTTCAATGACGGCGTTTCGCGGCAGAGCGGCGGAAGACTTGTGGCACCGAAGTGGCAAAGCGAGCATTTGGGGAAACAGAGTGTTTTGATTGGTGCAATGATCGCTGAGCACGGTTCGAAATCTGACCGTCAAACCGTTGGATGTTTCGGCTACTCTCCTAGCGACATTCGGAAGCTGAGGTGATTTGCGTCACCGCGCCGTACATAAGTAAGGTCCTTGGCAAGCTCGCCAATTAGAAACCATCCAAAACCACCTTCAGGCAGGTCGTCCACTTCAACATCAAGATTGGCTGGCATCCCAAGCGGTGTCTGTCCGTTTGGCATCGGCTTGCCAAAGTCTTGGAGAACAATGGAAATTCCGCCTGGGATATAGGCCATATCCAATTCAATCTTCCCATCACCCATTTCTTCATAGGCATGCTCTGCCACGTTGTTAAGGACTTCGGCCAGAACAAGCTCAACGGTGCCGCGTTCCTCAGGAAGGTAGTCTCGGGTCTCCATATCGTTCATCAGCGTTTTGAGCGAATTTCGCACTTCAAAAGTGTCACTAAGACACTGAATAGAGATCGCAGTATCCGTAGTTTCGACTTCAATCATGGGGCTCTCCTCAGGATGCCAACGCTGGAACGGCGGTTGCGACGTTTGTATGAATTGAGAAGACTGAGTCCATGCGGGTCAGTTTGAAGACTTTGTCGACAACAGGAGTTAGTCCCGCAAGTTCAAGAGTGTGGGCCCCATTCAAGAGTTTTTTCGCAGCCACAACTGCACCAAGCCCTGAACTATCGATGAACATGACCTCACTCAGGTCAAGCACCACGCGTTTTGGCCCGCCCTCAGTCTGGGCGCGCATGGCGTCTTTGAACTGGATGGCGACAGCGGCATCGATCCGCGTATCAATTACAGTGACGATGCGGGTATCTGCGGTATCGTTAGTTATAAGCTCCATCAAAGGCCCCTTCCTGTCGCGGTGGGCACACGGTACTCAATAAGAGTTACTAGAATGTTGCCCGTACAGGAGAGATAACATGACAGACGTTTTTATTTCTGGCGCCGCGCGCACACCCATGGGTGGTTTGCAGGGCGCATTCGCTGGCGTGGCGGCATCTGCTCTTGGAGGAACCGCAATCCATGCAGCGCTGGAACAGGCAGGCTCGCCCATGGTGGATGAGCTTTTGATGGGCTGCGTTTTGCCAGCTGGACAAGGCCAAGCACCTGCAAGGCAAGCGGGGTTTGCCGCTGGGTTGGGCGATGACGTGCCTGCTACGACACTGAACAAAATGTGTGGCTCGGGCATGCAGGCGGCTATGATGGCGTTTGATAGGCTTGCGCTGGGCGATGCACAAACAATTGTTGCGGGCGGGATGGAGAGCATGACGAATGCTCCGTACCTTTTGCCTAAGATGCGCAGCGGGGCCCGCATCGGCCATGGGGCTGTCATCGATTCGATGTTCTTGGATGGGCTTGAGGATGCGTATGACTCAGGCCGCCTGATGGGCAGCTTTGCCGAAGATTGCGCCGAAGCCTTTCAGTTCACTCGCAACGCACAGGATGCGTTTGCTTTGGAATCCCTGAGCCGGGCGAAGGATGCTCAGGCAAATGGCGGGTTTGATGCCGAGATTGCTCCGGTAGAGATCTCGGGGCGCAAAGGAAATATCATCATTGATATTGATGAACAGCCGGGAGCGGCGCGCCCTGAGAGGATTCCTCACCTTAAGCCCGCTTTCCGCAAAGACGGGACGGTGACACCTGCGAATGCATCATCAATTTCAGACGGAGCGGCGGCGATTGTAATGACCCGCGATGGAGAGTTGGCGCGGGCACGTGTTTTAGGACACGCGGCGTACGCTCAAGCGCCGGGTCTTTTCACAACGGCCCCTGTGCCCGCAGCACAAAAGCTGTTGGCACGCATCGGATGGTCTGTTTCAGATGTAGATCTTTGGGAGGTGAACGAGGCTTTTGCTGTCGTTCCTATGGCTTTCATGCATGAGATGGGACTGCCGCACGAGGTGGTCAATGTAAATGGCGGTGCATGCGCGCTTGGTCACCCGATTGGCGCGTCCGGCGCGCGGATTATCGTGACGCTCCTTAATGCTTTGGAGACTAGGGGGCTTAAGCGCGGTGTGGCTGCGATCTGTATCGGTGGTGGCGAAGGAACGGCGATTGCGATTGAACGCGTCTAATCGAATGCTTATGGGAAAAGCGAATATACCTCTTTTGTAGGAATGACGCGATGCGCGTGGATTACGATCAATTGGATCAAACGGTTAATGCTCTGACAAAGGGCGAAACTGACACCGTTGCGCTTATGGCGACGGTCGCTTGCGAGGTTCATCATTCTGACGACCGCTTTGATTGGACAGGTTTCTATCGCGTCACAGCCCCGGATCTACTGAAAATCGGGCCCTACCAAGGTGGGCACGGGTGCCTTGTGGTCCCATTTTCGCGCGGCGTTTGTGGTGCAGCAGCGCGAACCGGAGAGGTTCAGTTGGTTGCGGATGTGGATGCGTTCCCCGGGCATATCGCGTGTGCAACCTCAACGCGGTCGGAGCTCGTTTTGCCTGTTTGGAATCGGTCAGGGTCGCTTTTGGGCGTATTCGATATTGATTCCAATCAGCCTGATGCTTTTGACAGTGCGGATGCGAAGCGCATGGCTGCAATTCTGGATTCGGTCTTTCGCGCGGTTGATTAAGACCTCAAGCTTTTAGCCCGCAAACGCCACCATTTTTGAGCGCATGGCCGACCTAACTTCGCCTTCCCGCACAAAGAAAATTCACTTTGCTTTGCGAGTGCGTGAAAAAATGGTTGATAATTTCACACTCTTCGCCAGTGTGTGGACATGGGACAGACCTTCTCAAATAAGTTTGCCGCGTCTTTAGGGGCGGATTTACGTGCGCTGCGCAAGGCGCGCGGGCAGACCCTTCAGGGATTGGCAGATTCGCTTGGGCGATCTGTAGGCTGGCTCAGTCAGGTTGAGCGCGATCTATCCGAACCGTCTATAACCGATTTGCGTCAACTAGCGGCGGCCTTGGACGTTTCCGTTTCGTCGCTATTTCGAACAGACGCGCCACGCGCGGAAGAGGCAGGATATATTGTGCGCGCCGGCGCGCGGCGACCTATCGGATCACGCGAAGCGGGGCTGGTAGAGGCATTACTTTCACCCGATCTCACAGATGACTTTGAGATGTTGCACTGCGTCTTTGAACCGGGCGCTGAAATCACAGTGCCGGTTAGGCGCCCCACACAAGAAGTTGGCTTCATTGTGTCCGGGCAATTGGACCTGACCATAGCCGAGCGTTTGCATCATCTGGGTACAGGCGACAGTTTCCGGATCCGTGGTGAAACATTCCGTTGGGCGAACCCGCATTCCACCCCTTGCGTTGCGATCTGGGTGATCGCTCCGCCGGTTTATTAGGGGGGGCGCGCGCTATGAGTTTCGAAGCGTGGTTGGTCTTTGCACTGTTCTGGGTTGTGTTTGTTACAACACCGGGGCCGAATGCCGCGAATTGTATTCAAACTGGCATGGCCTTTGGGCTGAAACGTGGCCTCTGGGGGGTCTTAGGTATTCTCACTCAGGCGGCGCTGTTCCTGCTTTTGTCGGCAGCCGGAATTGGCGCATTGATCGTGGCTGCACCGGATGTGTTCTTTTGGGTGCAAGTTGCGGGTGCGGGGCTGCTGGTTTGGTTGGGTGTGCGGAGCTGGATGCGGGCTTCCGAGCCTATTGCGCTCCCTGAGCGCGCCGGATCCATCTATGCGCGCGCCTTTTTGATCGCGACCGTAAATGCCAAAAGCCTTGCAGGATATATTGCGGCGTTCAGCCAGTTTGTGCAGCCTGATGTGCCAATCTGGTCGCAAATGTGGGTGATTATGCCCACGGCGCTGACACTCACGGCGCTGAGCTACATCGGTTTTACAGCATTGGGTGCGGGACTTGGGCGCGCGGCGCTGGGTGCAGTATTTAATGTAACGCTCAGGCGCGTTCTGGCGGGATGCTTTCTGTTTTACGGACTGCTTTTTGGTGGCGCAGCAGTGCATGCGAGGACGATATGATGCATCACGGTAGATGTGAATGTGGCGCGGTAGCGTTCAATGTGACGCTCTCTCGAACCCAAGTCAGTATATGTCATTGCAGCCAGTGCCGCCGAACGAGCGGGCATCATTGGGCAGCGGTACGTGCAGAGTCTGCGGATCTGCATTTTACCAACGACACTGGCTTGCGCTGGTTCAAGTCCTCCGATTTTGCCAAACGGGGCTTTTGCAAAGCCTGCGGAAGCAGCCTTTTTTATCGAATGAATGACGAAACGGGCATCGGCATTGCTGCTGGTGCGTTCGATGCGCCAACCGGGTTCACGGTGGGCCGCCACATTTTTTGCGCCGACAAGGGCGATTACTATGACATCGCGGCCTACGAGCCGCAGATTGAAAAGTTCTGAGGGAGACGGACATGAGCGATTTTCCAACAACGGCCCGCGTGGTCATCATCGGCGGCGGGGCTGTCGGTGTTTCTGGTCTTTATCATCTGGCCAAGATGGGTTGGACGGATTGCGTCCTCCTCGAAAAGAACGAATTAACTGCAGGGTCAACTTGGCACGCGGCGGGCAATTGCCCGTCTTTCAGTACCTCTTGGGCCGTGATGAACATGCAGCGCTATTCGCTGTCCCTTTACGCGGGGCTTGCGGAAGAAGTTGATTACCCGATGAACTATCATGTCACCGGTTCTATCCGCCTTGCGCACTCGAAAGAGCGCATGCAGGAGTTTGAGCGTGCGGTGTCGATGGGCCGATATCAGGGCATGGATCTCCATATGATGACCAATGCCGAGATGAAGGAAGCCTATCCCTTTATGGAGACACACGATCTTGAAGGGGGCATGTGGGATCCTGATGATGGAGATATCGATCCCGCTCAGCTGACCCAGGCTTTAGCCAAAGGCGCGCGTGAAATGGGGGCACGGATTGAGAGGTTTTGCCCTGCAACGGGTGTGAGCCGCGATGGCGATGAGTGGATCGTCCACACAGACAAAGGCGATATTCGCTGCGAATTCGTTGTAAACGCTGCCGGCTATTACGCACAGCGGGTCGGAGAATGGTTCAAACCCTTTGGCGGACGCACAGTTCCCATGGCGACGATGTCTCACCAGTACTTTCTGACGGAAGAGATCCCGGCGCTTAAAGAATGGTCTGAAAGCAATGGTCGCAAAGTACCGCTTCTGCGAGATGTCGACAGCTCCTATTACCTGCGTCAGGACAAAAATGGCCTGAACCTTGGCCCTTATGAGCGCAACTGTGTTGGTCACTGGATGACGCCAGATGATCCGATGCCAGATGATTTCTCATTCCAGCTTTATCCAGACGATCTGGACCGTTTGGAATGGTATATAGAGGATGCTATGGCGCGTGTGCCGCTTTTGGGCGAAGGCGGCGTGGGCCGGAATATTAACGGTCCAATTCCCTATGCGCCTGACGGGCTGCCGCTGGTCGGGCCAATGCCGGGTGTGAAAAATGCGTTTGAAGCTTGCGTTTTTACCTTTGGGATCACGCAAGGCGGCGGCGCTGGCAAAGTGCTGGCGGAATGGATTGTCGAAGGCGAGACCGAGTGGGACATGTGGGCGGTCGATCCGCGCCGCTTCACTGACTACACGGATCAGGACTATTGCAACAAAAAAGCGATGGAGGTCTATGGCCACGAGTACGCCATGCATTTCCCACAGCACGAATGGCCCGCAGCACGGGACAAAAAACTCTCGCCGCTGCATGCACACCTGAAGGATGCTGGCGCAGTCTTTGGCGCTTATAATGGCTGGGAGCGGGCCAATTGGTTTGCAAAGCCGGGCGATGACACATCGCTTGAGGCGACGCACACATGGGGCCGCTCTGGCCCATGGGAGCCGCGTGTCAAGGAAGAGTGTGAAGCCGTCCGAGACCATTGCGGCATGCTCCCGATTACCGGGTTTACACGCCTAAAGATCAATGGACCGGGAGCTAAGGACTTTGTTGATGGATTAACCGCCTCCCGCCTTCCAAAACCTGGCCGTGTATCGTTGGCGTATTTCCCTGATAGCCGCGGGCGCATCCTGACGGAAACGTCGATCATGGTGCATGGAGACGACGATGTTGGGATTATTACTGCAGCAACCGCTCAATGGCACGATGCCGAGATTTTCTCGCGTCAGGCCCCAGATGGGATCACGGTTACAGATCATACCAAGGACGTTGAATGCATTCTTGTGACGGGTCCGAAGTCGCGCGAACTCTTGCAGCCCTTGGTCGAAGGTCATGATCTAAAGGCACCTTGGCTAACCGCCAGCCTGACCGGAAAAGTCGCTGGTGAGGACGCGGCTATGCTACGCGTCTCCTTTGCAGGTGAGTTAGGTTGGGAAATTCATTGTGCCCCTGAAGCGGCCTCGGCGATCTGGGATGCATTGGCTGGTGCGGGTGTGAAACCCTTTGGGATGTACGCGCTCAATAGCCTACGGATCGAAAAGGGATATCGTGCTTGGAAGGGGGATCTGTCCTCAGATTACACCCTTTTGGAAGGTGGTTTGGGTCGCTTCGCAAAGCTCGACAAACCACAGGACTTCCCCGGCAAAGCCGCATTGTTGAATGAAAAGCAACAGGGTCCGGCTAAGCAATTCGTCTTGCTTAAGGTGGAGGCTGGAGAGTGTGACGCCCCGTATATGTCAACGCTGTGGTCCGGCGATGAGGTCGTGGGCGAAACCACATCCGGTGCCTGGGGCTATAGGGTTGAGTCTTCGGTAGCGCTGGGAATGGTGCGGCCGGATCTGGCAGTGGCTGGGACGGAGCTTGAGGTCGAGATCTACGGGCAGCGCTGCCGTGCGATCGTCCAAGAGGACAAACCGATGTGGGATCCTGACAACGATCGTCTGCGGGCCTAACTGAATGCGGCTGGGTGGGAGTTACAACCCAGGCGTTGATATTGGGGGCACTGCCCCGACCCTTCGGGCACCCCGGAGTATTTGAGGAACAATGAAGATGAGTGTTACAGTTTTGGATGGTGGTTTGGGTCAAGAGTTGATCCGCCGTGCGGGCACTGCTACGCCACTTTGGTCTGTTCAGGCGCTCATTGATGCTCCGCAGATCGTTCGCGACGTACATGACAGTTTCTTTGCAGCAGGTGCGCAGATCGCAACAACCAACACCTATTCTGTGCGCCCAGATCGGTTGGTGCATCACGGAATGGGCGAGCGGTTTGAGGAATTGCAATCGCTAGCGTGCGAGCTGGCTGTCGCGTCGCGGGATGCGCATGGGGCCGGGCTGGTTCTGGGCGGGATGGGTCCGCTGGGCTTTTCGTACCGACCTGAGTTGGCGCCTCCGGTCGAAGAAGCCGCCGCAATCTTTGCAAGTATGGCACGGGTGCAAGCCCAGTTTGTAGATGGCTATATACTCGAAACAATGGGATCGGTTGATGAAGCGCGCGGCGGTCTCATAGGCTGTGCGGACGAGGATAAACCTGTTTGGCTCTCTGTTTCGGTTTCTGATGAGGATGGCACAAAACTGCGCTCTGGCGAGGACGTCGCAAACATTGTCCCGCTTGCAGAAGACTTTGGTGTTCAGGTCTTGAGCGTGAATTGCTCAAGACCTGAAGCCGTTACGCAAGCCGTTGATATGTTGAGCGGGGCACCGATGCCCTTGGGGGCTTATGCGAATGGGTTTACGGCCATCATGGATGGCTTCGACAATGATGACGTGACAGTAGACATGCTGTCAGCGCGAAAAGATTTGGGGCCTGACGCGTATTTGAAGCATGCTCAAAATTGGGCGGCTGCAGGTGCAACCTTCATCGGTGGGTGTTGCGAAGTTGGGCCTGCGCACATTGCGGCGTTGTCCGCACATTTCAAAGGAAACATGGTATGAGTGTTCCAAGCTCGGCCCGGGTTGTCATCGTCGGGGGTGGCATCATTGGATGCTCTGTAGCTTACCATCTGACCAAACTTGGTTGGAGTGATGTTGTATTGCTGGAACGCAAAGCGCTTACCAGCGGAACAACTTGGCACGCGGCAGGCCTCATAGCACAACTTCGCGCTACGCAAAACATGACCCGGTTAGCGAAATACAGCCAAGAGCTGTACGGCACTCTGGAGGCAGAAACGGGTGTGGCAACGGGATTCAAACGGTGCGGATCGATCACCGTTGCGCTAACGGAAGAGCGGCGCGAGGAGATCACACGGCAGGCGGCTATGGCCCGTGCTTTTGGCGTGCTGGCGGAAGAAATCTCACCTGCTGAGGTGAAGGCCAAGTACGAGCATTTGAATATCGAGGGCGTCACAGGCGGGGTATATCTGCCGCTGGATGGACAGGGTGATCCTGCAAATATCGCGCATGCGCTGGCCAAAGGGGCCCGGCAGGGTGGCGCCAAAGTTATTGAAAGGACATGCGCGACCGGCGTGAACCGCGACGGGCGGCGCATTACTGGCGTTCAATGGCGGAATGAAGTTGGTGAGACGGGTGAGATCGCCTGTGATCATGTGGTAAATTGCGGCGGCATGTGGGGTCACGAAGTGGGCCGAATGCTGGGCACCAACGTACCGCTCCACGCGTGCGAGCATTTCTATATCGTAACCGAGGCGATTGCAGGTCTTACTCAATTGCCAGTGCTTCGGGTGCCCGACGAATGCGCGTACTACAAGGAAGATGCAGGCAAGATGCTGCTTGGCGCGTTCGAACCAAATGCAAAACCTTGGGCGGCGAACGGCATTCCAGCGGATTTCGAGTTCGACCAACTGCCCGAGGACTTTGATCACTTTGAGCCAATTCTTGAAAACGCGGTCGAGCGGATGCCGATGCTAGCCGAAGCCGGAATCCACACGTTTTTCAACGGTCCAGAAAGCTTTACACCGGATGATGCCTATCATCTTGGGCTTTGCCCGGAGATGGACAATGTTTGGGTCGCTGCTGGGTTCAATTCCATCGGCATCCAGTCCGCTGGGGGCGCAGGACAGGCTCTGGCACAATGGATGGAGGACGGTGAAAAGCCGTTTGATTTGGGAGATGTTGACATCAGCCGTATGCAGCCATTTCAGGGCAACAAGACTTATCTATTTGAACGCTCGAAAGAGACTTTGGGCTTACTCTACGCTGATCACTTCCCGTTCCTGCAGAAAGCTACGGCGCGGGGAGTCCGGCGGACGCCGTTTCACCAACACCTTTTGGATCAAGGCGCGGTCATGGGGGAACTGGCTGGCTGGGAACGCGCGAACTGGTTTGCGCGAGACGACCAAGAGCCGCGCTATGCGTATTCCTGGAAGCGGCAAAATTTCTTTGAAAATGTGCGCGAAGAACACATGGCCGTTCGGACCGGTGTGGGCATGTATGACATGTCCTCATTCGGTAAGATCCGTGTTGAAGGCCCGGACGTTGTTGAGTTTTTGAACTACGTGGGCGGCGGGCAGTATCAAGTCCCCATAGGCAAAATCGTCTACACTCAATTCCTAAATCATCGCGGTGGGATTGAGGCTGATGTGACGATCACGCGATTGGCGGAGACGGCTTTCTTAGTTGTGACGCCTGCCGCCACGCGACTAGCGGATCAGACATGGATGGAGCGCAATCGCGGTGATTTCAACGTTGTGATTACGGATGTGACAGCAGGCGAAGGCGTTCTTGCCGTGATGGGTCCACAGGCGCGGGCGCTTTTGCAGAAAGTATCACCTGCGAATCTTAGCAATGAGGTTAATCCGTTTGGTACTGCACAAGAAATTGAAATCGGTATGGGTCGTGCACGCGTTCACCGTGTGACCTATGTGGGTGAGCTTGGTTGGGAAGTCTATGTCAGCTCGGATATGGCTCCGCACGTCTTTGAGGTGTTGCATGAGGCCGGGCAAGATTTGGGCATGAGACTTTGTGGAATGCACATGATGGATACGTGCCGTATTGAAAAAGGCTTCCGTCATTTTGGCCACGACATCACAGC
>CALKJA010000045.1 GCA_937995865.1 uncultured Paracoccaceae bacterium
CGAGATCGATCGGCTTTGGCATTGTCCGCCGGGCGAATGCGATCCGACGCGATTTTTCGTGATGCTGCACACCATTTCCTGCGCCGCTATGATCAGATGCTGGCAGAGTTTGTAGAATACGCCACTGACGAAGAGATTGCAGCCCTTAGCGAAACACGCACGACACATGCCTTCATGCTTCTTGGTCGGGTCACAGGCATGTTCAGCTAAGCTGACAGGTCATGCTTTCGTCGGCGCAGGGTCAACCGGTTTCATCATTGTTGTCGCTTCAGTGAACCCCAAAAGCGGAGCAAGAATACCCGCCTTATAGGTGCTAACTTCCTTGAACCCATAGCGTTCATACAAAACCCGCGCCCGAGGATTACCGGAGACCACATCAAGCCTTACTTGCGAACAGCGGTTCATTTGAGCCGTCCACATGACCGCATCGAGTAAAGCTGTTCCCACACCCTGCCCCCGCGCGACCTCATCCACAAATATACCGTCCATTTGCAAAACGTCTTCGGTTAACTTGCGTTCAAACTGATCCAACACGGTGCCACGCCAAATTGCACCCCATAGCCCGTAAATGTCCCGCAGATCTTTGAAGGTCCCGGTCAAGAAACCGCCACGACCCGTCTTTATGCCCGCGGCTCCAAGCAAATTGCCTTGGGCATCGACTGCCGAGAAGGCAAAATCGGGCCGCAATCCTCGCTCGATGAACGCTAACGCAGACGCTTCATCGCCCAACGAAGGGCGCAGCTTTTCTTGAAAAGCGGCCCAAAAGAGACGGGCAACCTGTTGCCGATGCTCAGATGCAAAGCCTGGGACCACACGAAAACTCATGCGAAGAGTCCGCTAAACGGCAGATACCGAACCGGCATACCGGGCCTGATTTCTACAGCTTCATGCGGCAACTCGACCAAGCCATCGGCCCAACTTAATCCGCTGATCCGCCCGGACCCTTCAGAAGCAAAAACCTTGGCGCGCCCTTCGACCAACCGCGCGCGCAAATACTCGCGGCGACCTGCTTTCTTACGCTTTGAGAACGCCGCAGGGACCTCAATCGCCAACGGCTCAGACCATGACGCTCCCGCCAGTTGCGCAAGCGCAGGGCGCGCGAAGATCAAAGAACACACCATCGCCGCAACCGGGTTCCCAGGAAGGCCAAATACAGGGCAGCCTTTCCAAAGCCCAAGAGCAAGCGGGCGCCCGGGTTTGATCGCAATGCGCCACATCGCCATCGAACCGCTTTGCGTCAGCAGCGCCGAAACATGGTCTTCTTCACCCGCCGATGCGCCACCAGATGTCAAAAGCACATCCGCTTCTGCGGCTGCGCGATCGAACTTTGAACTCAGCGCCGAGCGGTCATCTTGGCAAATACCCAGATCAAGCACGTCATGCCCAAGCCCGCGCACCAAAGCCGCGAGCATGGGTCGGTTGGCATCCGCGATCTGCCCGCTTTGCAAGGGCCGCCCCGGTTCGCGCAACTCATCGCCGGTGGATAAGATCGCAACGCGAAGCCTTTTTCGAACTGGCGCCGTGCCGTGCCCTGTGGCCGACAACAGCGCGAGATCGGCAGGCGTAAGCACGCGGCCCGCTGCGAGCAGTGTCGCCCCCTGCTTGACATCTTCCCCAGCCGAGCGTGCGTTTGCGCCACGCTTTAATGGTCCTTCAACGCTGATGCTTGTGTCTGTAACACGGCAATCTTCCTCAAGCAGAACGGTTGTGACCCCTTCCGGCAACGTTGCGCCCGTGAGGATCCGCAAAGCGGAACCCTCGGGAATTTGCCCTTTAAACGGTGCACCTGCGGCAGCCCGACCTTGCGCTAGAGGGATATGATGGAGCCCCGAAGGAAGGCCTTCGGACAATCCATATCCGTCCACAGCGGAATTGGCCGCGGGAGGATGGGCGCGGAGCGCTGTGACATCTCGGGCCAAGACACGACAAGCCGCCTCCCATACTTGGATAGTTTCTTCGTCAGTTACAGGACCCAGCCGCGCGCGAAGCAGTGCCAATGCATCCTCAACTGGCGCCCAATCCACGCCCGGTGGAAGTGCGAAACAATCATTGCGAAGTCGCCCTTGGCGCGCGGCCCCCGCCAGCGCCGTTTCGTGGCCCAACCCAAAAATCCACCCTTCCATGCGACCTGCCTTAGGCACATCCTCAAGCATCGCGGTGAATTCACTCGGCGAAAGCCGCGAAACCGCCTGAGCAACAACACGAACCTGAGCGGCATCCTTGATTTCATCAACAGCCTGCGACTGGGCGATTTCTTGAGCGATGAGAGACGGCCAAATTTCTACAAATGCCACCTGCGTATCCAATGCCTCAAATGGCCAGACAGATACATCAAACCTCTGTCGAAGTCGCTCAAGCACCGGAATCCCCATGAGCGCCTGGGAGCCGACCGAGCCCGCACCACCAAGCTGCCAACACGAAAATGCGCCCTTGGCCTGCCCCTCAACTGCGCGCCATTCTGCCACAGCGGTTTGGAGCGGTTTCTTAGATGGTACGGCTCCTGTCTTGAAAACATCGAACCAAAAAGGGCCTTCATCGGGGAAAAGGGCGTTCAGTTCTGCGGCAACGTCCATACGCTCGCGGCCATCCACAGAAGCTGGGAGACGCCGCGCAAGTTCAGCCCAGAGCGCCAGCGGATCTGGAGAGCCGGACACCGCGCTCGCAAAACCAGTCGGATATCCAAAAGGGAAATCAAAACCAATCAAAAGCCGCTCGCCAGTATCCCGCGCAGCACTGATGATTTCGGCCAATCTCTCTTCGGCGACCACACGGTTGCGGCAGTATTCGGGCGGTTCGGATTGCCCTGCGACCGCCTGCCCGATCCAGATTGAATCCTTTTTCGGCGATAGCCCGCGATCTGCGCCGCCGGACCAATCCACCATAACGCAACGGTCCCAAATCACAGCCCGACCTCCGACAGAATGAAATCCGCAATCGCAGGCGTGTCATTCAGGTCAAAAACACGCCGATCCGATTCAATCTGTGTATCCGTCGCCACAGCGCTGATCGTGTCATCATTTGGAGCAATCAAAGGGTTGCCTGTCTCAGCGCGCCACGCTTCAACCTTTGGGTGACGATCCCGCTTCCAACCTTCAACCAGAACCAAATCAACTGGCGCTAGCTTGCTCAAAAGCTCGGCCAAAGGCGGCTCAGGCGCATCACGCAGTTCGCTCATCAAGGCCCAGCGATTTGAGGATGCCAGCAAAACCTCCTGCGCGCCCGCCGTTCTATGGCGGTGGCTATCTTTACCCGGCTGATCCACATCAAAATGGTGATGCGCATGTTTAAGCGTTGAAACGGTGAAGCCGCGCCTTGTTATCTCAGTAACCAACCGCTCCATGAGGCCGGTCTTGCCTGCATTCTTCCAGCCCGTAATGCCATAGATCCTCAAAACATCGTCTCCGCGCGGGCCAGATCATCCGGCGTATTCACATTGAAGAAGGCAGACTCATCTTGCCAAAACGCGGTTGTCGCAGAGTGGCGGTCTGTCCATACCAGAACTTTTCGGGTGCCGGCCTCCAAGGATTTGCGTAGATCGTCGCGCAGCGCGACCGGCCACAAACCAAAGGTCGGGTGGAACCCGGTCTTCGTGTTCGGCATCGGCGTCGCCGCAAGGGAAAGAGGCCCAGCATTTTTCAGCCGCTTAACAAGATCCAAAGGAAAAAAGGGTGTATCCGCTGCGACCGTTACAATGCTCCTTGCCCCGCGTGCCGCCGCCCAATCCATGCCTGCAAGAACACCTGCAAGGGGCCCGGCAAAGCCTTCGATACTGTCTGCGACGACCGGAAGCATAAACGCCTTCAAGCGATCTGGCTCACCATTGGCATTAATCACAATCTGTTCCACCTGCGGCTTCAATCGTTCAATGACCTGAGACAAAAGTGGCTTGCCTTGCAACGGCAAGAGCCCCTTGTCGCCGCCGCCCATTCGCGTTGCACGCCCACCGGCAAGGATTACTCCAACGGTCATGACACAATCCTTTGCGCACCGCTGAGGCATTCATAGCGTTTGCCTTTCGCGCGTCCGATGAGCGTCAGACCTACTTGCTGAGCAATCTCAACGCCCCAAGCCGTAAAGCCGGAGCGCGACACCAAAACCGGGATGCCCATCAACGCGCATTTGATCACCATTTCCGAGGTCAGTCGGCCGGTCGTGTAGAGAATCTTGTCCGCCCCGCTTACGGCTTCGGACCGCATCCAACCCGCAACCTTGTCCACGGCATTGTGGCGACCCACGTCCTCCATATAGACAAGCGGGCGGTCTGCTTGGCACAGGATGGTTCCGTGAATTGCGCCAGCAGCAAGATAAAGAGACGGCGTGCGATTGATCTTTTCTGACAGCGTATAGAGCCACTCTTGCCGGATGTCTGCTTTGGGCAATTCCAGCCCCTCGAGCCCTTCCATCATATCGCCAAAAACGGTGCCAACGGCGCAGCCGCTGGTGCGGGTCTTTTTGGCCAACTTCGCCTCGTGCGAGGTTTCAACAGCGGTGCGCACAACTACGGCCGCGACCTCAGCATCATAGTCCACGCCTGTTATCTTGTCATTTGGTGCGAGCATCCCTTGATTGCTCAGAAAGCCCAGCGCGAGATATTCAGGGTGATCGCCGATCGTCATTGCCGTCACAATTTCACGACTATTGAGGTAAATTGTCAGCGGGCGCTCTTCGACCACGCGGACCTCTCGAGAGGTTCCATCCGCGGCTACCGCTTGCACGGTTCGTGCTAAACCGGGAGCGTCCGGGTTGGGCGCTATGATATATTCGCTGACATCACTCAAAAGCGCCATTTGCATCCCCAAGCGGCAAAGGTTACCGACGTTCAGGATCGAAACTATGGGTTGAGCATGACAACCACCACCCGCAAAACAGCGTTTATTGCCGGTATTCGAGACGGCTTTCCCTTCATTTTTCTAATGGCGCCTTTTGGGATGCTGTTTGGTGTGGTCGCGGTGGAAGCTGGGCTAAAGGTGATTGAAGCGCTTGCCTTTTCTGTGATCGTGATTGCTGGCGCCGCGCAGTTTACAGCCGTCGCACTTGCCGAAGATGATGTGCCAACGGTGGTGATCTTGCTAACGGCACTCGCGGTGAATCTGCGCATGGCGATGTATAGCGTTGCATTGACACCGCATTTGGGCGGTGCGGGCCAATGGACACGTGCCCTGATGGCCTATCTCATGGTGGATCAGAGCTTTGCATTGTCCTCATTGAAGTTTGAGCAAGAAACAAGCTGGGGACTGCAACAGAAAATGGGTTACTACTTTGGAGTGATCCTGCCAGTCGCGCCCACATGGTATTTGGCAACGCTTGCCGGCGCGCTTGTTGGTGCTCAAATCCCGGAAGCGCTAGCGCTTGATTTCGCACTGCCACTGGTTTTCCTCGCGATGGTCGCAACCGCTTTGCGGACACTTGCCCATATTGCGGCAGCGGCGGTCTCGATCATTCTATCTTTGGCATTTGCATTTCTCCCATTCTCATTGGGACTTTTGGTGGCAGCCCTCGTTGCGATGATCGTTGGCGCGCGCGTTGAACAATGGCAACATCGCAGACAAGGAGCAGCAGAATGAACAACATGCCGAGTTGGGAAATTTGGCTGATCATTGGCGGATTAGGGGTCGGCAGCTTCCTTATGCGGTACTCGTTCCTTGGCGTGATCGGAGAGCGAGCATTGCCTGACGGCGTGATGCGGCACTTGCGTTACACGGCCGTCGCGGTCTTGCCGGGGCTTGTTGCCCCAGCAGTCCTTTGGCCAGATGCAACAGGCGGTGAGCCCGACCCCGCACGCTTAATCGCTGCTGCCGTTGCGGTTGGCATTGGATATATCACACGCAACGTCCTTGCAGGCGTCACATCGGGCGCTGCAGCACTTTACGCTGGTCTTTGGTTGTTGGGGTAAAATCAGTCAAAGACCCGGCAGTTACAAAGTATTGTTAGCCCAAAACTGCTCTTTGTCCGCATCATCGCTTTGGCGGAATTCCTGCCGCGTTACGCCTGGCTTGGTCAAAAGATCGTCATGCAGATTGTTCGGGAACCACGTCACATCAACCTTAAATGGCATCCCCGGCGCCGACGCCAGAATATTGGTGGTTGTCCGCGTGCACATTGCGTCGCTAACTGGGCCTGCAGCCTCGACTGCGCGCATGACATACTCTGCCGTGCCCGGCGAAACAGCGAAGCTTTGAAGCGTTGTCCAGAATGTCACGCGGGTATGGTAGTCAACAAAAACCCGCTGTACCGCAGGTGAAATTCCATAGATCACATCATGGCGTTCGGGCAGCGATGGATGAGCGAATGTTCCTGCCGGATCAAAAACCACCCGCTGCGCCCCGTTGATAAACAGAGCTGTATGCGCACCACCATCTGAGCCGACGTTGAAGGATGTGAACACCTCAAGTGAGGTGGGACCGGTATTTGGATAGATTGACGCCTGTACCGCTGCGGTGTCCGCATAGACCACTGGTTTGGTACTACAGGCCGCCAGCAAGGCTGGCGCCCCCAAAAGAAACGCGCGGCGGTCCATAAAAACTATCCTGCGATGAGATAAAGAACGATGAGCGTAACGACGCAAACCGCCATGCTGTAGCCTACCCAGCTGGTAAAGGCTTCAAACGTTTTTTCCTGTTCTTCGGTGCTCATTGAGCCATGAACGTGCTTTTCATCTGCCATGCGGAAAATCCTTAGGTGTTTGGTTCTCTTTTCAGGACTCGGCATATCCAACGCGTCCTGCGGTGTCACGTAGTCAGGTAGACGCAGGGTCGCCTCCTTTTGTATCAAGATCAGCGGCTAACCTGAACCCTATGCGATTAGGCTCTTCGGTTGCGACCTGTTTCGGCAACGCCCTAAGCAGAACATTAAGTTGGCCTACATGCTGAACAAGCTGGGTGCGCGCGCCCGACGGATCACTGCCGTAGAAAGTAATAATATCGGGATCAAAAAAGCCCATCCCTTCAATCCGCATCACGCCAGCTTCCCCTCCGGCGAAGCCCATGGCAACTTCATGCTCACCATCCAATTGTTTCTCGAAGTTTTGAATGTAGAGAATCAGGCGTTCATAGGCCCATTCCGCCGGGCTTTTCTGTGAAATGGGTTTGTCTCGAGCCGCTTTGGGAAGTGCATTGGGATCGGTCAAAGCTGCATCTGGATTGGAGTGCACTTCTTTAAGCCGCGGGAAAACAGCGGCCTCCAGCGCCTCGGCTGACGTTTTGATCTTTTCCATAATTGCCCTCCCCTTCTGACGCGGATCGCAGTCATCTCTTCCGATTCTTCCATGACACGGCTCGCAGCGATACCTGAAACCTAACACTCTGCGATCAAATCTTTGTAGAGGTGATATTCACCAAGCGCACCCAAGTTGCGCGCATTAGACGCGCTGATAGACAAACGCCCCATCCTCGGGGCGCAGGATGCGCGTGGCTTGCCCTGTCAGGAAAAGATGTTGGCAGTGGGCAAACGCCTCAACAAGCGCCAACCCATACTCGCCAGACGAAATCTCGCGCTTGAAGATCGCCGGAAAAGACTCACCAGCTGAACAGGGCGTCTCAAGCGCGGCCAGTAGCCGCTTTAGAACCCCATGATGATTTCCGGTCAGCTGCGCCAAACGCAGAGGGAGGCCGCGAAACGGCCGTTTGTGCCCGCAAAGGATAAGCTGATCGTCACGCGCGAATGCGCTAAGCCGATCGCAGCTATCAATCCAATCCCCTACTGGATCCGCCTCGGGCTCAGTAGGATAAACACCGATGTTCGGCGAAATGCCTGGCAGAACTTGATCGCCAGTGATCACAAGATCATCGGTGCGGCTCCAAAATGTTGCATGGTCAGGCGCATGGCCATTGCCAAGCCGTATGTCCCAATCGCGGCCACCAAATCGCACAATCTCACCCTCGCTTATCCGCGTGTATCCAAGCGGGATCGGGTCGACGCAATCAGCGAAATTAAACGGCCGTTCTTCAATGCGTTTTTGCAATAGATCCGCACGCATTCCGGCACGGCGATAAAAAAGCAAGCTTTCCGGTGGCTGGCTTTCCTGTTGATCTAAAACCAACATCCGTGCCGTAAGCCACGCCACGCGCGTGGCCCAAATCTCTGCGCCTTTGCGATGAAAATGTCCGGCGAAACCAACGTGATCTGGGTGGTGGTGGGTCAAGATCACACGGCTGATCGGCTTGCCGCCTAATGGACCCTTAAGCGCGGCCTCCAGCGCAGCCGTGCCCTTGGGCCAACGCATCCCCGCATCAATCAATGTCCAGCTATCACCTTCGTCAAATGCATAGAGATTTACATGGTCAAGCTTCATCGGCAGCGGCAAACGGATCCAGAGCACGCCGGGAGCGACTTCAACCCCTTCGCCACTGCTGGGCGGATCGGGGAAAGGATAGCTCAAAAGCGCAGCTTCTGCATGGCGGTCTGTCATAGCGGCCTTCAACGTGACTGGGACTGGGACTGGGACTTACGTTTAATGCACGGCACCGTCGAGAGAGTATACAGGCCTTGGCGTCAATGGGTTGAAGAAACTGCACCTTACGTTTGCGATGTAATAGCGCCCGGGGGAAAGTGTTTGCACCTCTGCGTGGCCAAGCTTGCGCTTTTCTAGTCCAACGCAGGCATCCCGGACCGCTTGTTTGACAAACTCCGGCCCTCGCCCGCTCAAATCAAAGTCCGCCCGACCAGATGATATAACGATGTCTTGCTTGACCCGCGACCAGTCCACGGCGCCACGCCTGCGCGGCCATACCTCGTCTTCGTTGGTTATGAAGGTCGCGACTGTTACGGATGCTCCTTGGCTTGCGATGCGCACAGCGTGATTGGCAACCAATCCTGCAACAGGATCCGCGGGTTCTGGCAAATCCTCTACGCGGAAAGGCGCAAGGCTAAGATCGTTCTGCGCAAGCCCACCAGCCCGCTCTTCGGCAGGCCGGGTAGGCAGGGGACCGGTTTCAATAATATCACAGCTTGTCACAACACAGCAAAGAACAGCCAGCCCTGCTCGCCACATCAGGCCGCCAACTCATCTGCCGTGAGCGCATAAATGCCCTCAGCACCTACTCGTGCATGTGCGAACAGACCGGTATGCTGCGGCAGCAGCCTCTCGATGTAGAAACGCGCGATCTTTTCGCGGGTAGCGTCACCAGTCATAGCAGCTTTGAGGTGATAGTGAGCGCCCAGAACCCGCGCAAAACCAATCAAATATGGGACCGCCCCGGCAAAACGATCTTGCATGTCACCTTGGGCAACGAGCCAGTCCGTCGTCTCACTTAACGTTTCGCAGGCCTGCCAAACAGCATCAGCCATTTTTGGAAATGCCGAGCGCGCCGCCTCTGCATTGGCTTCGATCTCGTCAAAGAGAAGCTGCGCAGCTTCGCCACCATCCATCATTTTGCGCGCAACAAGATCCATTGCTTGAATGCCGTTTGTGCCTTCATAGATCGCCGTAATGCGTACATCTCGGCTGTATTGCGCCGCTCCGGTTTCTTCGACAAAGCCCATGCCGCCGTGGATCTGCACACCATCGCGCGCCACATCCATACCCACTTCAGCGCCAAAGCTTTTGGCAATTGGGGTCAAAAGTGCTGCACGGGCGCGCCACGCAGGATCGCCTGTTGCGGTTGTCATATCAATCGCCTGTGCACAGGCTATGCCGATGCAACGAGCCGCAAAAATATCAGCTTTCATGGATGTCAGCATCCGCCGCACATCCGCGTGGTCAATAATAGTACCCTTGCCGTCTTTCAGTGGCGTTTTACCCTGCGCCCGGTCCATCGCAAAGGCAACTGCGTGTTGATACGCGCCTTCAGCAACACCAACACCCTGCATCCCAACGCCAAGCCGCGCATTATTCATCATAGTGAACATGCAGGCCATACCGTTGTGTTCTTCGCCGACAAGCCAACCTTGCGCCTCATCAAACTGCATAACGCAGGTTGGGGAACCGTGGATCCCCAATTTGTGCTCAAGGCTTACCACGCGCAGACTGTTGGCTTCACCAGGAGCCCCATCTTCTTTTGGAATGTACTTCGGGACCATAAACAGAGTTATCCCTTTAGGGCCCGGTACAGCCCCCGGCAGACGCGCCAAAACAAGATGGCACGTGTTTTCCATGAAATCCGTATCGCCCCAAGTGATATAGATCTTCTGGCCAGTAATCTTGTAGCTGCCATCGCTCTGCGGCTCTGCCTTTGTGCGCAACGCGCCAACATCAGTGCCGGCATGGGGCTCTGTAAGGTTCATCGTACCGGACCACTGGCCGCTGATCAGCTTTTCCAGATATGTTGCTTTGATCTCATCACTCGCGTGATGTTCAAGCGCTTCGATCTGCCCTTGGGTCAGCAACGGCAACAGATGGAGAGAAATGCAGGCGCCTGCCATCATCTCATTCATCGCGGACGCCGCCATCAACGGAAGCCCCATGCCACCAAACTCTGGATCCGCTGAAATTCCAACCCAACCACCGTCGGCTATAGACCCGTAGGCATCAGCGAATTCAGGCGGCGTGCGGACAACACCGTTCTCCAGCTTCGCGGGGTTTAAATCTCCGTGGCGCTGAACGGGATAGATGATCTCGTCACACAGCTTACCACCCTCGGTCAAAACTGCATCCAATACATCTGCTTGAGCCTCAGCAAAGCGATCTGTTTCGCTAAGTGGCTTTACAGGGACGATTTCGTCCAAAATGAAACGATAGTCGGCAACCGGAGAGCGATAGGGCATCTCATCCTCACTTTTGGATCAAACTCGGTGATGATTTCACTTAGTGTTTAGCGCAGGCTATAGAGCACGCAAACCTAGACAACTGAAACGCGGCGTCATGAACCAGTCCGATCAAACAACCGAACGGCTCGACGCCGAAACAGCCGGCATTTCAAGGGCCGCCGAGCTACTGCAGACAGGTCAACTTGTCGCTTTTCCAAGCGAAACCGTTTATGGGCTTGGCGGTGACGCGCGCAACGCGGATGCTGTTGCGGCGATCTTCGAAGCGAAGAACCGGCCAAGTTTCAACCCGCTCATTGTGCATGTTGCCTCACTTAAGGCGGCACGAGACATTGCGCATGTGCCACGCTGGGCAGAGCCGCTTGCGGCTGCGTTCTGGCCGGGCGCCCTAACGCTGGTCTTACCTTCACTCGGCGTGCTTCCAGATATTGTGACGGCAGGTCATCCGACGATTGCAGTTCGTGTTCCGGCCCACCCTGTTGCTTTGGCATTATTAGAAGCCTTCGACGGCCCGCTTGCTGGGCCTTCAGCCAATCCATCCGGACGCATAAGCCCAACAACAGCCGAGCATGTTGCGGATGGGTTAACCGGGCGAATCGCTGGCATTTTGGACGGAGGATCTGCCCCGGTTGGCGTTGAAAGCACGATCATTGGTGGTGAACCACCCACCCTTTTGCGCCCCGGTGGCATTTCGGTGGAAGACATTGAAGCCGTTTTGTGCGAACCACTGCGTCCGCATTCGCCTGCTCAAATACCAAATACTCCAGGCCAGCTGACTTCACACTATGCGCCAACCGCTTCTGTCAGGCTCAACGCGGAAACGGCACAAGGGAAGGAAATTCTGCTTGGGTTTGGAGCGATCAAAGGTGAACAATCGCTTTCTCCAAGCGGCGATCTAAGAGAAGCCGCCGCACAGCTTTTTGCAAAGCTCCGGGCCCTTGATCGTCAAGGCCGCCCCATCGCGGTTGCCCCGATCCCGGATCACGGTCTGGGACGTGCAATAAATGATCGGCTAAGACGGGCAGCAGCCCCTAGGCATGACCAACATACGATGACAGCATCAAAGGATCTATCCCAAGGCTATTGATCGCGATTGTCCATTTCTGCTCGCTGTCTTCACCAAACATCAGCTCTTCGCTGGCATCACAAATCAGCCAACCGTTTTCTAGCAGCTCTTGATCCAGTTGTTTTGGCCCCCAGCCAGCGTAGCCAAGAGCTAGAACGGCGCGGGACGGGCCTCGGCCCAACGCAATGTCCTCAAGGATATCTTGCGTCGCAGTCATGCCGAACCCGTCATGGACGGCCAATGTGCCTTCCTTTTCCACACCATCGGTAGAGTGCAAAACGAATCCACGCGCGTGCTCAACGGGCCCGCCAAACATCACACGTGCATCGCCCGGCACAGTCCCAACCTCAATATTGAGTTGGTTTAGCAATTCTAGGAACGTCACACCGCGGGCCGGTTTATTGACGATCAATCCCATAGCCCCATCGTCGGAATGCGCGCAGATATAGATCAGTGCCTTGTCAAACCGAGGATCGCTCATCCCTGGCATGGCGATGAGCATTTTGCCGGTTAGGACTGTTGTCCTGGCGAAGGAGGGAGGCTTTTGTTGTGACACGTACTAACAATGTGGTGCGTCTCGGCAGCATTCAAGTCGACATTTCTGCCGCGCCTCACGCTATGTGTCGCAGTTGTGACTTTTGCAACGCGGCATTGGCCCATAGGTTGCGCGCATGAAAATTAAGTTCTCTCACCTTGTGCGCAGCACGTGTTGTGTTTTTGCTGTAGTAGCATCCGCACAGTTGGGTCACGCGCAAAGCGGCCCTTTTGACAACGTTCTTTCTGTCGACGTTTTACCCGGCTGGCGGGCAGAGGGCGCGGAACATATCGCAGGCCTTCGCCTGCGATTGGCTCCTGGCTGGAAAACATATTGGCGGGCACCCGGTGATGCAGGTATCCCGCCGCATTTTGACTGGAGTGGATCAGGCAACGTCAAAGCCGTTGCGCCGCATTGGCCGGTACCAGAGATTTTCAATCAAAACGGAATGCGCTCAATTGGTTATGACGGTGATGTTGTCATCCCATTGCGGATCACCCGCCACGACCTGTCAGACCCAATTCGCTTGAAAGCGGAAGTCTCACTTGGCGTGTGTGAGGAAATCTGCATTCCAGTACAGGTATCGATTTCGGCAACATTGCCGGCGCATGGCGGCTCTGACGCATCAATCGCTGGTGCCCTGCGGGATCGCCCGATTTCTGAAACTGAAGCGCGGGTTGAGGCCGTAACTTGCACCGTAGCACCGTCGCGCGACGGTATCAGTCTCACAATGACAGTGACGATGCCGCCTATCAGTGGTCGCGAAGCTGCAGCGATTGAAACATCCGATCCCTCTGTTTGGGTTGCTGAGCCGGACTTGCAGCGCATTGGCAACCAGCTCACGGCGACAACGGATCTGGTGCGCAATGATGCACAACCCTTTGCATTAGATCGATCAGGCATACGAATGACAATTTTCGGAGACGGTCAGGCAGTGGATATCAAAGGATGCAGCGCAGGTTAATCACCCGCGCGCTAGCAAGCGACGGCCGCCCAGTACGAGCCCGCTTACCGAAGCTGCAACCAGCGATATCGCCAACGCCGCCGCAATAAATACCCCCAGCGCAACGGCCATACCGTCGCGACCCAAAAGCTCTGTGACCTCAGGCAACATCCCGCCAGTAGCGACGGCCCATCCCAACGTGACCACGAACACAGCCGCAACCAAGAGAGCCGCAAAGGTTGCGGTTATGGCTGCATGCGGTGCACGGCGGCCCATGCGAAGCGCACGGCGGAAAGCAAGGATTTGCCCCCCCACATCCTGCTGCATCGCCATGATCGCTGGCACAACGAGCAGAACAAGGAACATCCCAACACCAAGCCCATAGCTCAGCGTGATAACCGTGGGCTTCAGGAATTCAGCTTGATTGGACCCTTCATAGAGTAGCGGGGCCAGGCCAAGTACGGTTGTTGCCGTCGTCAACATCACTGGCCGCAGACGATCACACACACCATCCACAATCGCCGGGAACAGACCGCGGTCCTTGGCGTATTCATCAATGGTTGTCACCAAAACGATAGAATCGTTGATGATGATCCCAATCATTCCAAGCATGCCAACGACAGAAAACATCGACAGCGGCACGTCCCATGCATAGTGGCCCCAAATTGTTCCAATCAGACCAAACGGAATGATTGCCATCACCACAATCGGACGCGTCCAACTGCTAAAGATCCAAGCCAACGTCAGAAAGATCCCAAGCAAGACAAGCGTTAGCCCGGTACGTGCATCTGACAAAAAGGACCGCTCCTGCTCGGACAAGCCTGCCATCTCAAACTGAATAGCATGCGTTTCTGCCACACGCGGCAAAATCTCTTCGGCCATTTGTTCAGAAATTTCGACTGCACGGGCCGGATCATCTTCTGATATCGCCCCGGAGACAGTAATCAACTGAATGCCATTTTCACGTCGTACCGTGCTAAACCCAGTGCGACGGTCAACCCGCACGATATCCGCCAGCGGAACATATTCTCCACCGGGCGTCCGCAGCGTTGTGCGGTCTAGGAAATCTGCGGTCAGCTCATTCGCCGGAAGCTCAACCCGGATTGTGGCCGATCGCGGGCCATCCGGAAAACTTACCGCCTCGATCCCCGACAGCCGGTTGCGGAGCACACCTCCAAGTCCATCGATGGAGAAGCCAAGGAAGTTTCCTTGCGCCGTCAACTCAAGGATAAGTTCTTCCTTGTCGTAAGAAAGATTGTCCTCAACGCCGGATACTTCGCTGAATTGGGCAAGCTCCGACTGAAGCATCAGCGATGCGGCCTTGAGCGTTTCCGCGTCTGCGCCAAAGAGATCGACCTCAAGGTTGTCGCCACCCGGCCCACGCCCCCAAGAACGGAAACTAATCGTCTCGACCATTGGGTGTCGGCGCACGCTTTCTTGCAGTTCTGCGACAAACGCAAACGACGAATAGGGCCGCGAATCCGCATCGATCAACTCAATCGCGATTGCGCCCAACTGATCTGCATCCTTAGTTTCAGACCCTGCGATCGGACGCCCCGAATTGCCGCCAATCTCAGAAATGGCATAGCTGATTGGGTTGAGCCCATGCCGCTCTTCATATTCTGCGCCCAATTCCTCGGCGGCGCGCTGCATTTCCAACATCATCGCCAAAGTGTCTTCGCGGGTCGCGCCGGGGGCCATCGCAAAATTACCCGTGACGCTGCCTTGTTCAGGAGAGTTAAAGAACCGCCAGGTCACATCACCATTGATGAACAGTGTAATTTGAGACGCCAGCACAACAAATGCGCCCGCCATAACAGGATATCGGGCGCGCAGGACCAAATGCATAAAAGGTCGAAAGAGCCGCTCTTTGATCCAGTCAAACACGCGGTTTACCTGCCGCGATGGCCAGTCATACCAGTGATCCTTGTCAGAATGAGCCAGCGCATGCGCCATGTGATTTGGTAGGATCAAAAAGCACTCGATCAGCGAAGCCGCCAAAACAACGATCACCGTAAACGGGATATCCGAGATCAAATCCCCAAACCTGCCGGAAATCACAGTTAGGCCAAAAAAGGCGATGATTGTTGTGATCGTGGCAGAAAAGACCGGGGTAAACATGCGCCGCGCGGCATTCTCAGCAGCCTCGGCAGGGGCTTCACCCAACTTACGGCGGCGGTAGTCTGCATGCTCGCCCACAACAATCGCGTCATCGACAACGATGCCCAGCGTAATGATCAGTGCAAAGAGCGAGATCATATTGATCGTCAGCCCACTGACATACATCAGCGCAATCGCCGCTGACATGGCCACCGGAATCCCGGCAGCAACCCAGAATGCGGTACGTGCATTGAGGAACAGAAAAAGGAGCAAAACAACAAGGCCAAGCCCCATTAGCCCGTTCTCTACCAGGATATTCAGACGCCCGGTGATCGCTTCTGCCCGCGTCCGGATCAAATCAATACTCACCCCTTCAGGGAGTGTTTCCATCTGAGCGGCGGCAACGTCTTCAACGGCGCGCTGCAGATCAATGGCATCGCCTTGCTCGGAGCGGTCAACGCGAATGCTGATGGCGGGGTCTGTGCCAACAAAATACGCGCGGTTACGATCAATACTTTCAACGATCACCGTTGCTACATCTCCGACACGTAGT
The DNA here is from genome assembly GCA_937995865.1 of uncultured Paracoccaceae bacterium. Classification (GTDB taxonomy): domain Bacteria; phylum Pseudomonadota; class Alphaproteobacteria; order Rhodobacterales; family Rhodobacteraceae; genus Shimia_B. Next base: position 15,899 of record CALKJA010000045.1, read on the forward strand.
TTGGATCCATCCGAATTAGAGCGCAGGATAATGTCTTCGATCTCATCAGCAGCTCGCTTGGCCACACCGGTTCGAACCCGTGCTGACGCACTCACATCTCCTGCCGGGTCCGCGACGGCCTCTTCTTCGATTGCTGAGGCGATTTCCGCCATCGTGAGATCATGCCGGATCAAGGCCAAAGACGGCACTTCAACGATCGTCGAGGGCGCGGCTAAACCGCGGATCGTGGCCCGCGTGACGCCTTCGGCAAAAAGCCGCACCACAAATTCATCAGCAAAACGGCCCAACTGATCAACACCAACCGGGCCCGTGATCACAACATCTGTAACACGGTCTCGCCAAGCGCCGCGGCGCACAGACGGATCGTCCGCGTCATCCGGGAACTGCCCCGCCACGCTATCAACAGCAAGCTGAGCGTCATCGGCGGCGCGCGCCATATCCCAACCCGGCTCAAACTCCATCGTTACGCGGGCTGTGCCTTCGGTTGATTGGGCTGACGTATTTGCCACCCCCTCGACACCCAAAAGTGCTGGTTCAAGAACTTGCACAACGGCGCGGTCCACATCTTCCGCACCCGCACCCGACCAACGCACTGTCACAGTCACATCGTCCACAACTACATCTGGGAAAAACTGTGCCCGCATGTTCGGGAATGCTGCGATACCGGCCGCAATGAGGATTACGAGTAGGAGGTTCGCGACCGTCCGATGACGCGTGAAATAAGAAAAAATGCCGCCAGTTTTTTCCATGACCTATCCCCCCGACCGGCGCTCAAGCCGCGCGATCAGCTCAACTGGGACTTCCGGCTTCTCAAGTTGCGCGATTACGCGTTCTTTAGCGGCAGCAGGCATCCTGTTGTTGCTTTCAATCATAGCGATCAACTCGGCCCGCTTAGTTGCGTCGAGTGCGATCATTTCAGGTGCCTGAGGCTCTTCGATCTGCCCTTCTGGCTCAAGCACTCGTACCTTAATCCCTGCGCCTAACAAGGGTGAGCGTTCGGACACAATTGTTTCGCCCGCGAGCCCCCGCGCGCGTACAAGCACGTCATCCCCTTGCCGACGCAGCAGCTCAACTTCAGCTTCGCGCAACCGGTCTTCTTCGCCAACCACGAGAACTTGACTCGCTGCTGAAAGCGCGGTTGCAGGCAAGCGCGCCACCCCCCGTATCGCAGGTTCGGAAATGCCTACCGAAACGAAATCGCCGGGCCGGAAGCCCGGTGCGGTTTCCAATGACACGAAGAGCAACCGCCCGGTTTGACCTTCTCCAACCGCCGCACTGACGCGGCTCAAGGCACCCGAAGACTCGATGTCTTCGCCGAACGCATCCAGAGAAACGGTCACATCCGCCTGTCGCAAAGCACCGTTTTCATCCAGCAGACGAGCGTATTGAGAGGTCGATACCCGCACCTCAACCTCAAGCCGGTCAGGATCGATCAAAGTGGCAAGGCGCTCATTCTGATTAACGATCCCGCCTTCGACAATTGCCACATCGCTTAATGTTCCAGAGAATGCCGCAAAGACTGTAGTATTCTTAAGATCGCGCTCAGCTTCCTCGAGTGAAATGCGCGCCCGCGCCACAAGCGAATTGGCGGAATTCACGCGCTGTTCAGCGCTTTGGACGGATTGCCGCCGCGATAGAACCGATTGCCTCGATGAATTGGCTGTCAGTTCAGCGGATTCAACCGCAGCGGCTGTTCCAACACCGCGTTCCACTAAATCACGCTGCCGTTCAAACGCGCGGTCTTGCAACGCAGCGGTTTCTTGCGCTGCGGTCAGCTCATCACGCGACAACACAAGAGCCCGGCTTGCTTCAATCACTTCGGCTTCAGCCTCGGCCAACTCTGCATGGGCCAAAGACAGCGCAGTTTCCGCATCTGCAGTGTCGACCTGCAATAGCACATCGCCTGCCTCAACGCGGCCCCCGTCCACAAAAGCCTCAGACAGCTCCGTTACTGTTCCCGAAACGGACGCTCGAACGTCCAGGCTGCGGCGCGATTGCACTTGGCCAAAAACACTTAGCATGGGCGAAATCTGCTGCGGCTCGATGAGAACAACATTGACCGCAAACACCCGCTCGCGCGCAGGGCGCTGGCGCGGTTCTTCGGCGGCTTGCGCCTGAACGGCTTCGCGCACTTGGCCTACGCCGAACGCCAAAAGCCCCAGCGTGGTCGCAAGAAGAAAGAGGCCCACTAGGCTTCGGCGCAAAAATCGCATGATTGTTGTCCTGTTGATAATTCCACTGCAAAACATAGACTGACCGGGCACAACATCAATTCACAGCCCCGCGACATACTCATCATACGTGGCACACGACTATTTCCGTCGCAGATGCTCGTCCAAACGCGGAAAAATCTCTACAAAATTGCAAGGCAGGTGCCGATAATCGAGTTGATTGGCCAAAATCCCATCCCAAGCATCGCGGCACGCGCCTGTGCTGCCGGGCAAAGCAAACAAATAGGTGCCATTGGCAACACCGCCAGTTGCGCGGCTTTGCACCGCGCTGGTCCCTATTTTTTCCATGCTCAAGATTGTGAAGACTGTGCCAAACGCATCAATCTCTTTTTCGTAGACGTCGCGATGCGCCTCCACCGTAACATCCCGGCCCGTGAGCCCAGTGCCCCCGGTCGTCAGGATCACATCAACATTGGGGTCACCGCACCATGCGCGCAGTTGCTCAGCAATCGCAGCGCGATCGTCCCGCATGATCCCGCGTGCCGCCAAAGAATGGCCCGCACCGGTCAACCGCGCGACCAATGTGTCGCCTGAACGGTCATCGTCAATGCCGCGTGTGTCGCTGACCGTCAACACAGCAATCCGGACCGGAACGAAAGCGCGGGTTTCATCAATTCGGCTCATAGCGCGCGTATCTTTCCCTTGAGAGCCAAAAGATCCTCCCAAGCCTGCCTCTTGGCATGAGGTTGGCGCAGTAAATAATCTGGATGCAACATCGGGAGGACGGGGAGGCCCTCAGCCTCATCCCATTGGCCACGCAGCCGCGTAATGCCTTTTCGCCCAAGCAATGCACCACAAGCCTGATTACCCATTGCGATGAGCACTTTTGGCGCAGCAAGGGCAATATGGCGCCGCATAAAGGGCATCATCATCGCAAGTTCGGCCGGCTTTGGGTCACTGTTCTGCTGAGGTCGCCAAGGCAACACATTACAAATGTAAACGTCTCGCGTGCGGCTCATATCGACCGCCGCCAGCATCTTGTCCAAAAGATGCCCAGCGCGGCCGGCGAACGGCTTTCCTTGCTGATCTTCATCGCGGCCCGGGGCATCACCGATGATCATCACAGGTGCGCCCGCTACGCCATCGGCAAACACGAAGTTCCGGGCTCCCTTTTTAAGATCACAGTGCTCAAAGCCAGACTGCGCGGCTGCTAGCGCCTCAAGTGAGTCCGCTCTTGCTGCCAATTCAAGTGCCTGGGCAACGGGGTCCGGCAATGCCTGCTTTGGGATGGCAGGGCGGTCTTGGCTTTTTACTTCTGAAACGGGTTGCGGCACAGCATTAGACGCTGCTTTCGCGGCGCGCGCCTGCACTTCGAGCGCATAGCGGTCCACAGGCGTTTCCCCGATCACCTCGGTCACACCCAGATCCACCTGCCACTCCAGGGCGGCGCGTGCGCTATGCCAATCTACCCATTCCATCTGCGCGAACCTATGCCCAGCTTCGTGAGTCGTAAATGACCCTTCACTGATCGTGTCCGCACAACTCAGGCTGTGGCCCAATACAAAGGTAAGAGTGACGACTCGCTTGCCGTCCTTCCCGCCGGGCCCTAAAAACCCATCACTGTCAGGAGACATATGTGGCACCGCTAAAGCACCTATTGGGCATAGAGCCCCTGCACCCAACACAGATCACTGAAATCCTTGATCTGTCTGAGCGTTACGTGACCCTCAATCGCGCTGTGCACAAACACAACGATGCGCTGGCAGGTCTCACGCAGATCAACATGTTTTTCGAGAATTCCACACGCACCCAAGCCAGCTTTGAATTGGCGGGAAAGCGGCTTGGTGCGGACGTGATGAACATGGCGATGCAGGCCAGCTCAGTCAAAAAGGGGGAAACGCTGATCGATACAGCCGTGACGCTGAATGCGATGCACCCTGATCTACTTGTTGTGCGTCACCCGCATTCCGGCGCGGTGGATCTGCTGGCTCAAAAAGTGAACTGTGCTGTGTTGAATGCGGGCGATGGTCGCCACGAACACCCGACCCAAGCGCTGCTGGATGCGCTGACCATTCGCAGGGCCAAAGGTCGCTTGCATCGCCTGACCATCGCGATTTGCGGGGATATCGCCCATAGCCGGGTCGCGCGCTCAAACATCATGTTACTGGGAAAGATGGAAAACCGAGTGCGTTTGGTTGGCCCTCCCACACTTATGCCCTCGGGCATCGAGCACTTCGGAGTTGAGGTGGTTGAGAACATGGAGGAAGGCCTCAAAGATGCAGACGTGGTCATGATGCTGCGCCTCCAAAAAGAGCGGATGGACGGTGGGTTTATCCCGTCCGAACGCGAATATTATCACCGCTTTGGCCTGGATTCAGCGAAGCTTAAACACGCAAAGCCAGATGCCATCGTTATGCATCCCGGGCCAATGAACCGCGGCGTCGAAATTGACGGCGAAATCGCAGACGACCTGAACCGTTCTGTCATTCAAGAACAGGTTGAAATGGGCGTCGCCGTTCGCATGGCCGCCATGGATCTATTGATGCAAACGCGACGCGCTTCGATGAAGCCCCAAGGTGTTATGGTATGACGGCACCGCGTGCTGACAATTGGGATGGGATTCTGGATGAGGGCGAGCGCATCCTGTGGCAAGGCGCGCCCGATCCGGGATTTGCCCTCAAAGGTCATGCGCTCTTCGCTATTCCTTTTGCCATTTTCTTTACCGGCTTCTCAATTTTTTGGATGGCAATGGCTGCACAATCAGGCGGATTCTTCTGGATGTTTGGCCTGATCTTTTTCTTTGTCGGGGCGAAGATGCTGGTTTGGAACATAATCGGCGACACTCTGACCCGGCGCAGCACATTTTATACCCTAACCAACCGGCGTGCATTCATTGCGACGAACTTGCCGTTTCAGGGCAAACGCTTGCGTAGTTTCCCGATCAAGGCAGGCACAGATCTTGACTATCGGCCCGGCGAGCCGTTCGGCGCGGTGTTCTTCACCAAAGAGACCAAACGCAGCAGGAAGGGCACATACGACGTGCCAATCGGGTTTGAGAGGATTTCTAATGCACGCGACGTGCTGGTGCTGCTCCGCCAGCTCCCGACCGAAGGTGAGGTCCTCTCCGATCCAGATCATGACGAAAGCCCGGCCCAATGACCACCGCCCTTAACATCTCTGCCAGTGAAAGCGGTGTTATCCGCACTTTCGCACTTTCACTGACCGATGCAGAGGCCGAGGCGCTTGCAGATGACGGGAACCCGCCATTCGATCCGCACCCGCAACAGTCATTTCTTGGTGCGCAATCCTTGGACCGCAAATATGTTGAGATCTTTCCCGTGGCCAACCTCGAAGGCGTGGGCCTAACCAATTACCTGGTTGAAGGGCATGGCGCACAAAGCGTCAAAGTGGAGCCCGATCGCGCCCGTCTCAACGCCCTTCAGGGGTGGGTGATGCTGGTCTTTTCAGGCGCCTTCAATGGGCAATCACAAACGCTGCAACCCGACGCCCGGCTGACGCTTATTGGGAGCTATCCCCAAGAGGGAACCGATTGGACACCCTCAACGCTGACTGCAGCTTCCGCACAGCCCAATCCAGACGCGGCGGTTCCCGACGCTCCGAAGCGGATGAGTGACGCCCGCATGTCAGGGATGGTTGCAACGGCAGTTCTTCTTTTTCTAGCTGTTTTTGTGACGATCTTTGTGTTGATCGGTGGCTAGAGAGGGCAAGCATGAAAGATCTTACCAACATCGCGCAAACGCGCGATTTCCGCATATCTCTTGACCTCTGAAGCCAGCTGCGGGACGTAAGACCACCCCGTTGCAGCGCAGCGAAACAAAAGGACGAAGCCTTGCCTGCCACGCTCTTTACCAATGCTCGCATCATCGACCCAGCAGCTGGAACAGACCGGATCGGTCAGTTGCGGGTGCAAAGTGGCAAGGTGGTCGAAGTCAGCTACGATGCCGCGATTGATCCGTCTAACGCTGAGATATTGGACGCCAAAGGCAAATGCCTTGCGCCGGGAATTGTGGACATTGGTGTAAAGGTTTGTGAGCCGGGCGAGCGCCACAAAGAGAGTTTTCGCTCTGCTGCGGCGGCCGCTGCCGCTGGGGGCATTACAACAATCGTTACGCGCCCCGATACCAACCCGTCCATCGATACGCCCGAAGCGCTGGAATTCCAGACCCGCCGCGCTCAGGATGCAGCGCCTATCCGCGTCGCTCCAATGGCGGCTCTTACCAAAGAGCGCGCAGGCCGCGAGATGACGGAGATCGGATTTCTCCAAGACGCCGGCGCGGTTGCGTTTACAGATTGTGATCATGTGGTCCAAAATACCAAGGTATTTTCAAGAGCCCTCACCTATGCCCGGTCGCTTGGCGCGCTGGTTATGGCCCATGTCCAAGAACCCGGACTTAGTGCTGGAGCAGCCGTCACATCCGGCAAATTTGCCTCGCTGCGGGGCTTGCCCGGCGTCACCGCGATGGCAGAGCGCATGGCGTTGGATCGCGATATTGCCCTTCTTGAGATGACCGGTGCAGCATACCATGCCGATCAAATAACGACCGCCCGCGCGCTTCCAGCGTTGGAACGGGCAAAATCGAACGGGCTGAACATCTCGGCTGGCGTATCGATCCACCACCTCACTCTGAATGAGTTGGATGTCGCAGACTATCGTACTTTCTTTAAGGTCAAACCGCCCTTGCGCTCAGAAGAAGACCGCTGCGCAGTTGTTGAGGCTTTGGCGAGCGGCCTGATTGATACGCTCAGCTCCATGCACACGCCTCAAGACGAAGAAAGCAAGCGGCTTCCGTTCGAGGAAGCGGCCTCCGGTGCTGTTGGGCTGGAAACCTTGCTGCCCGCGTCCATGCGCTTGATCCACGCTGGCGATTTAACGTTGCCGCAGCTTTTTGCGGCTTTGTCCATGCGCCCGGCCAAGCGGCTTGGTCTCAAGGGCGGGAGGCTTGCAGTTGGCTCCGTGGCCGATTTAATCCTGTTTGATCCTGAAGCCCCGTTTGTGTTGGACCGCACGAAACTCAGTTCGAAGTCCAAGAACACACCGTTTGATGGGGCAAGGGTGCAGGGGCGTATGCTGGGAACTTGGGTAGGCGGCGCCCGCATTTATGGAGGAGACACTTGATGCCACCTTTAGAAACAGCTGTGCCCTTGGTCTTGCTGGCGGCTCTACTTGGCTATCTCTTTGGCTCAATCCCCTTCGGTCTAGTGTGGGCAAGGGTCTTTGGCTTGGGGGATATCCGCGCCATCGGGTCTGGCAATATCGGAGCAACCAACGTTCTGCGCACAGGCAGTAAACCCGCAGCCGCCCTCACCCTGATTTTTGACGCGGGCAAGGCTGGGATGGCTGTGCTTGCCGCCCGCGTATTGGCAGGGGAAGACGCGGCGCAGATTGCGGGGCTTACCGCGTTTTTCGGACATTGCTTTCCCATTTGGTTGAAGTTTCAGGGGGGCAAAGGCGTCGCAACATTTATCGGCCTGGTGCTCGCATTGCATTGGCCCGCAGGCGTCGCCGCGTGCCTCACATGGCTCATTATAGCAGCCGTTTTCAGGTTCTCATCCCTTGCAGCGATGGTCACGGGGGCTTTGGCCCCAATCCTGATGCTTTTCACAGGATATGGCAGTGGATTTGTTCTTGGTGCTGTCCTTGGGCTGCTGATCCTTTGGCGGCACGGCGACAATATCCGGCGGCTTAGGGGCGGAACAGAATCCAAGATCGGCAAATCAAGCACCTAAAGCCGCTCGCCGCGCATTTCGGGTTAGTAAGAGTATTCGCCAAACACGCGTTTCACATCGCCATCCCAAGCGCCATGATAGCGGCTTAAAAGCTCATCTGCCGGAGCTTGGCCGGACTCAATGCTTTCATGCAGCGCGTTTAGGAAATGCGTTTCGTCCGGAACCATCCCGCCCGCGCCGACAATGGCGCGCGCTTTGAGGCCGCTATGCGCAATCGCAACCGCTTCGCGAGCGACATCGATTATTTTGATCCCGTTGACCTTAGCAGAAAGTCCGTCAACTGAGGCCGCTACTAGCATTTCTTGGCGCGTTTCAGCGTCAAAGCGTTTACCCAGATCCCAAGCCGCGTCCAAAGCAGTTTGGTCATAACACAGGCCAACCCAAAAAGCCGGAAGCGCACAAAGCCTGCGCCACGGGCCGCCATCAGCTCCGCGCATCTCAATGAATTTCTTGACACGCGCTTCAGGGAAAATTGTTGTAAGATGGTCGGCCCAATCGCTGAGCGTTGGCGTTTCGCCCGGCAAGGCAGGTAGTTTACCCTTCATGAAATCGCGGAAAGACTGGCCCAGCGCATCAATGTATTGCCCATCCCGATAGACAAAATACATCGGCACATCGAGCGCATATTCAACCCATGCATCGAAGCCGAAACCCTCATCAAAGACAAAGGGCAACATTCCTGTGCGCGCCGCATCCAAATCGCGCCAAATGCGCGCGCGCCAGGATTTATGGCCGTTCAATCCACCTTCCCAGAAAGGCGAGTTAGAAAACAGGGCCGTGGCAATTGGTTGCAACGCAAATGCCACCCGCATTTTTTGGACCATGTCCGCTTCGGACGCGAAATCAAGGTTCACTTGCACGGTACAGGTCCTGCGCATCATCCAAGTGCCGGTGGTACCGACCTCGCCCATATAGGCATCCATGAGATTGTAGCGGCCCTTGGGCATCAGCGGCATATCTTCGTGGGTCCACGTGGGCGCGGCACCCAATCCAATAAACTTTGCGCCGATCTCATCAGCAACATCCTGAACATCGCGCAAGTGGACGTTCACTTCGTCACATGTTTCGTGGATGCTTACCAATGGCGCACCAGAGAGCTCAAGCTGGCCGCCGGGCTCTAGACTTACATTTGCACCGTCTTTGGTTAGCCCGATAATTTTGCCGGCCTCTTCCACCGGGGCCCAACCATAGCGATCACGCATACCCTCAAGAATTGCACGAATGGAACGCGGGCCATCATAGGGCAGCGGCTTAAGAGTATCGGCGCAATAGCCAAACTTCTCGTGCTCTGTACCAATGCGCCAATCTTGTTTCGGCTTACATCCATCCGCAAGGTATTCGGCCAACTGGCTGTAGTGTTCGATCGGGCCGCCGCCGGATTGAGGGATAGACATGGGACAGGCTCCGATAAAGGCAAACTAGAACGTCAGACGTGGCGCGCCAAGCGAGCGAAGTCAATGCAGGGCGCGCCTATCCTTTTGCCAGATCAAGAACTTGTCAGGTGCATCGCCCATACTTTCGGGCGCGCGAGCGGCGCGGGCGGCTTGATCATAGTTAATTCCCGGCAATGGCACGAGCGCATCAAAGAGCTTTTCGGCCCCCGGTGCGCCACCGGGGATGGTGACCTGATCGCCACCATCTGCAGTAAAGGTCCAAATCAAACCTGTAGTCCCCGTCTGCACTTCGACCCGTTGCAAATGCTCAATAGAGATCGCGGCCCCGCCACCAGCTGTTAAATAGGTGATCTGGCGTTCCGTGACTTCAACCACACCAATACCGCCCTTCCCCGTTGGAAAGCGGATGCGACGCCAGCCGATCCACAAAAAGATCAGCCCAAGTGTGATTAGGAGCAAGCCGATGTAAGGCAAAAGCAAGTGCCCGCGCAGCATCCAGTTGCCGCCAATGACGGCAAATGAAGCACCAAGAATGATCTCCTTCCAATCGACCAACATCTGGCGCACTTCTGGCCGGATCATTCCCAATCCCCCAGCTTTGATTGCCAAAGTGTTAGCGCCGCGACGGCAGCGGTATCCGCACGCAGAATACGCGGCCCAAGAGTTATACGATGGCCAACTTCGCCAAGGCGCGCGCGCTCAGGCTTCGAAAAGCCCCCCTCAGGGCCCACAAAGACGGCCCATTTCCCGCGTATTTCAGGCAATGCGCCATCCTTTGCTGCCTCATCACAGAACATGATCTGGCGATCTTCTGGCCAAGCATCAAGGAGTGCGCCCATTTTTTGCAACGCAGCCACCTCCGGAACCGACGTGCCGCCGCATTGCTCCGCTGCGGCAACGGCGTGGGCTTGAAGCCGATCTTGCCGGATCTTGTCGGAATTGGTGAATTCTGTCTGCATCGGAACAATGCGTGCGGCGCCAAGCTCGGCCGCCTTTTCTACAATGAAATCGGTCCGGTCTTTCTTGATCGGGGCAAAACAAAGCCAGACATCCGGCGGCGGACGCAAAGCCGCTGTTTGAGCGCCGACGACCAGCACACCGCCGCGTTTGCCAGCTTCAACAACTGTTGCCGCGACCTCACCGACATGTCCATTGAACAGCTTCAATTCGTCTCCAACATCCATCCGCATCACATTGAAGAGCCGGTTCGCGTGATCGCGGGATAAAGGAACAGGCTGTCCCTCAGCGAGCGGCTGATCTATGAAAAGGCGAACAACATGTGTCATGGAGCGCAGCTTATGCCCGCGAACCCCGAAGGCCAAGTCGCCGATGCAAGCCCTGACAATTGGGTCGACAGATTTGCGCCACGGTGGAGCCGACCCTATTTGCGGCTTTCCCGGGCAGACAGACCCAATCCGGCCTGGTTGCTCTTTATACCCTGCATCTGGAGCGTTTTGTTAGCGGCCTCTATGACCGGGCCAAAGCTTTGGGATCTGTGGATCCTTGTTGGCTGCGGACTTGGCGCGTTTCTAATGCGTGGGGCGGGTTGCACATGGAACGACGTCACAGACCGCAAAATCGACGCGAAGGTCGCGCGAACCCGGTCGCGCCCGATACCATCTGGCCAAGTAAGCGTGGGCGGGGCACTTGTATGGATGGCCGTTCAGTCCCTCTGTGCGTTTGGGATCTTGCTGACCTACTCTGGCCCCACAATCATTGTTGGGATGGTGTCTTTGGTGTTTGTAGCGATCTACCCATTCGCCAAGCGTTTCACATGGTGGCCACAGGTGTTTTTGGGTCTGGCCTTCAATTGGGGGGCCTTGCTGGCGTGGACAGCACATACTGGCGCACTGGGCTGGCCTGCTGTTGGGCTCTATCTGGCAGGAATCGCGTGGACCCTCTTTTACGATACGATTTATGCGCTTCAGGACATCGAGGACGACGCCGTCATTGGCGTGAAATCCACCGCTCGGCTTTTCGGCGACAATGCACCAGCATGGTTGCGTCGGTTTCTTGTGGCAACGGTGGTGCTTATGGCTGCCGCCATCATCTCAGCCCTTATCAACGAAAGCCCGTTGGCGCTGATCATAGCGCTTGGTGCGCCTTGGGCGATGGGGTGGCATATGACGTGGCAACTCAGGAAACTTAGAATGGACGATCCTGATCTGTGCCGCCGCTTGTTTTTGTCCAACCGGGAGGCTGGTCTGCTTCCTGCGCTGTTTTTTGCTGTTGCGTTGCTTGCCTGATTGATCCCATCCCATCGGCACCCTAAACCAGACGCACAAAGGAAAAGACCAAAAAAACGTATGAAACTTTCTAGCTTTGTCCCTCTTGCTATCGCGTTCTCTGCTGCGGGCGCGCTTGCCTTTACGGCGGCGGGCGTGGCCGTGTCTGCGCTTGAGACAAACAGCGCGGACTCAGTTTCGTTTGAGCTGGACCTGCAGGGACACGAATGGACAGATGTTCAATCCGATGGTCTGCAAGTGGTGCTTTCAGGGGAAGCGCCAAGCGAGGCCGAACGGTTCAAGGCTCTGTCCATTGCGGGCACGGTCGTGGATGCCGCCCGTATTATCGATGATATGTCTGTAAAAGAAACGCAGCAGCTTGTTGCGCCACGGTTCTCCATTGAAATGCTGCGCAATGATAGCGCCGTCTCATTGATTGGGCTGATCCCGGCAGAAACGGACAGAGAAGCTGTGCGCGCGCAAGTTGTCCGCATCGCAGATGGGGCCCGGGTCTCAGATTTTCTTGAGACCGCCGATCACCCTACCCCTGAGGGTTGGGACGCGGCTTTGTCTTTTGCGCTTTTGGCGCTTGAGGAATTGCCGCGCTCAAAAATCTCTGTGGATGCAGAGAAAATCGACATCAAGGCAGCCGCAGACAGTGAACGGCAACGTGACAATTTGCAGGCTGAACTGGCGCGCCGTGCGCCTGATGGTCTGCGCACGGCACTGACAATTACTGCACCGCGCCCCGTCATTACGCCGTTTACGTTGCGCTTTCTGATCGACGACGAAGTCGCCAGCTTTGATGTCTGTTCCGCGGATACCGCAGATGCATTGAGCCAGATTTTGACCGCCGCAGGGGCGGCTGGGCTGCAAGGGAAAAGCGACTGCCGGCTTGGGCTTGGTGCGCCTACAGCGAACTGGGGCGCCGCGGCGGCGGCTGGTATTGCCGCAGTGGCAGATCTCGGTGGTGGGTCTGTCACCATGACGGACGCCGACATCACGCTTATTGCGCTCCAAGGTACAAACCAAGGGCTATTTGACCAGGTGTCAGCTCAGCTCGAGAACGACTTGCCCGAGCTTTTTGCTCTCACGGCAGTTCTGCCAGAGCCAGAGGTTGAGACCGAAGAAGGTCCCCCGGAATTCGCGGCAACGTTTAGTCCCGAAGGCCAAGTGCAAATGCGGGGCCATGTGGGGGATGCATTAGCCCACACGGCGATTGAGACTTATGCCCAATCGCGCTTTGGCGCGGATCGGGCCTACTTGGCCGTGGAACCGCATTCTAACCTTCCAGCGGGTTGGTCACTGCGCGCTCTTGCAGGGCTGGCTGCTCTTTCTCAGCTTTCACATGGGTCAGTTTCAGTGACGGCCGACAATCTGACGGTTCGGGGGGATACCGGCGATGCAGAAGCGCGAACGCGCATTGCGCAGTTGCTGTCCACTCAGCTGGGTGACGGGCAGGCTTATTCGATTGATGTGACTTACCGCGAAGAACTTGATCCGCTGGCGAATATTCCAACGCCCGACATATGCCTTGCCCGCATCATCGAAATCACAGATGCGCGCAAACTAACATTTGAACCGGGATCGACCACGCTCGACGCCGATAGCCTGCGGACCATTACGGCGATTTCCGAGATCCTGCGCGAGTGCCCAGAGTTCGCAATTGTTGTCGAAGGCCATACAGACAGCCAAGGCCGTGAGGAAATGAACCTGAATCTGAGCCAAGCAAGGGCAGAAGCGGTTGTTACGGCGCTCAGAAACGAGCGGATCGCATGGCCCGATATTGTACCTCGTGGCTACGGAGAGGTAGATCCCATCGCCCCGAATGACACCGAAGAAGGCCGCGAAGCGAACCGGCGTATTGAATTCAAGACTGAAACAGCCGATGACGGGGCAGAGGCTCCGGTGCAAGAGGCGCTAGAGCAGGTGAGTGAGGACGCGCCGAGTGAATAGAAGTGAGCTGATTGTTGCCACGGCGATTATTCTGTTCGTCGCGTTTGCCTTAGGTTGGTTTGCCTCATGGCTTGTGAACCGGTTCACACGTGTGTCCAAAGCGGATGTCGGTGAGCTGGACCGGATGGCTCAATCGCTCCATGAGGCCGAAGAAACCCGCGATCAAGCGATCACGTATCTTCAACAGCGCGAGGCTGAGATCACCAATCAGCTCACTCAGACCGAGGCAGAACTACGCGCAGCAATGGACGGTTTGCGCGATGCTCGCCAAGAGGCTGAAGAACTTCGGTCCTATATCGAACGGCAGGAAGCCTAGGCATTCCCCTCGATACACTGAGTCTGACCTGCCCGCCTCTACTCTACGCCGTTGCAGCTTGAGCTTACCGAACAGGTCGCGGCTGCGCCGCGAACGAGAGGCGCTGCCTCTCGCACTCTCCGAGGTATTTTGGAAAGATGAAGGGGCTAGGTTAGTCCCAGGATTTTAGCGCGATTTCATCAGCTTTCGTTGCGTCGACCCAATCGGCAGTTTGAGCAGTAATTTCGCGTTTCCAAAAGGGCGCACGAGATTTGAGGTAGTCCATCAGAAAATCGGCGGCTTCAAAGGCTGCCTTGCGGTGCTTTGAAGCAGTTGCCACCATCATGATTGGCTCATTGGCGGTGAGCGTTCCGTAGCGATGGACAATCAAGGTGCCAAGAAGGGGCCAGCGAGCCTGAGCTTCTTCTATGATTTGCATCAGAGCTTTTTCGGTCATACCAGGATAATGTTCGATTTCCATCGCCTGTAACTCGCCATCCAGATCGCGCACTAAGCCCGTAAAGCTTACAATGGCACCCGCCCCGGTTTGCACGCCTGAGAACTCATCGAGCAGCGCGCCCGGGATGAATGGGTCGATCTGGACGCGAATATCCATCAGCCGCCTGTCATAGGCGGGAAAAAGGCTATCTCGCGGACGTCTTGGAGGGAGGCATCCATTTCTGTCAATTGCTGATCCACAGCAACGCGCAGTGCTGAGAGATCAGAAAAAGCCATCGCATAGCGCGTGTCGCGGGACCGGAGTTCGTCCACAAGGGCCCGCGGTGTTGATGCCGCCGTCTCAATGGTCTCGCGGCCCACGCCAATTCTTTCACGCACCCAAGCAAAATAAAGAACATCCAGAGTCATTTCGGGCCTTTCAAGTAAGGCAGAGCTTTGCGGAAATAATCCCAGCCCGTGATAATCGTCAAAACGGCGGCTACCCACATAAGCGCAATGCCTCCCCATCGGAGCATATCGACGGATGCCGCACGCCAGCGCAATCCGAGCGTGTCTTCGACATCACCTGCGAGAATTGCGTCATAGAGCTCAAAGTCCATGCCGATAGAGCGATCATACAATCCGTGCTCAAATATGCCTTTGGCCATCAGCACACTGATAGCAACCATTTGAAGGGTCGTTTTCCATTTGGCGAGCTTTGTTACCGCCAATGTGCCAGCCGTATCGCCGAGAAACTCGCGTAACCCACTCACAAAAACTTCGCGGAAAACGATTAATGTGGCGGGCAGAATGATCCATGTGTTCGGCTGCCAAAGCGCGACCATCGCAAGCAGTGCGATCAATACGATAGCTTTGTCCGCAATCGGATCAAGCATGGTGCCTAATTTGCTTTCTTGCTTCCAAGCTCGCGCGAGGTAACCATCAACAAAATCCGTGAGAGACGCGCCCAAGAAAAGCACAAGTGCCACCCAATCCGAAAACGGATGCGGCAGTGCAAGGAAGGCGACAACGATCCCCGGTGCCGCAAGAAGGCGCAGGATCGTAAGACTGTTTGGGACATTCAACATATGCCTTTCTTAGCCCCCTTCGTGGAAGAAATCATAGATCTTCTCAGCAAGACCTTCGCTAATTCCGTTCACAGCTTTAAGATCTGCAAGGTTGGCACGGCCCACGGCCTTGGCAGACCCGAAATGCGCAAGCAATGCCCGCTTTCGTTTGCCACCAACGCCTGCAATATCGTCTAGTGGCGTGCGGCTGACGGCCTTGGCCCGTTTCGCACGGTGGGTGCCAATCGCGAAGCGGTGCGCTTCGTCCCTTAAACGCTGCACAAAATACAGGACAGGATCGTTGTGGCGAAGCGCTTTTACGCCTTTGTCGATTCGGTGAAATTCTTCTTTGCCGGCATCGCGATCGATGCCCTTGGCCACGCCGATCATATCAATATCCTCCACGCCAAGCTCGACCATGATTTCATGAACGGCGCTGATTTGCCCTTGCCCGCCGTCAATTAGCAGAAGATCGGGCCAAGCACCGCTTTCGCGATCCGGGTCTTCCTTAATCAGCCGTTTGAAACGGCGGGTGAGGACCTCTTTCATCATGCCAAAGTCATCACCGGGTGTCAGGTCTTCACCCTTGATATTGAATTTTCGGTATTGGCTTTTGATTAGCCCGTCAGCGCCGGCCACTATCATTCCGCCAACAGCATTGGTGCCCTGTATGTGGGAGTTGTCATACACTTCAATCCGTGTAGGTGGCGCATCGAGGTCAAAGGCTTCCGCCAGGCCAAGCAGGAGTTTTGTCTGTGTTGCGCTTTCGGACATTTTGCGCGCAAGGCTTTCGCGCGCATTACGCGCCGCACCAGTAATCAACTCCATTTTTTCACCCCGCAGAGGCACTGCAACCTCAACTCTACGTCCCGCCTTTTCTCCGAGCGCTTCGGATACGAGCGCCCTATCCTCCACATCATCGGAGATCAAAATAAGCCGGGGCGGCTCTCGGTCTGAATAGAACTGCCCAAGAAAGGCCTGCATGACTTCAGCTTTGGAATTCTGAGATGACACACGCGGATAGTAGTCGTGGTTCCCCCAGTTTTGATTGGCGCGAATAAAGAACACCTGAACACAGGCCTGTCCTCCATCCATATGGAGCGCAATTACATCTGCCTCGGCCACCCCCCGTGGATTGATGCCCTGAGCGCTTTGCACTTGTGTCATCGCACGAATGCGATCTCGAAGGGCAGCGGCGCGCTCGAATTCCATCTCTTCCGAGGCCTTTTGCATGTCTTTTGCAAGCTCCGCTTGAATGCGGGTGCTTTTGCCCTTGAGGAATTGATCGGCGTCTCGGACCGAAGCGGCATATTCGGTTTCAGAGACATAGCCGACGCAAGGCGCACTGCAGCGTTTGATTTGGTACAGCAGGCACGGGCGGGTGCGACCATCAAAGGTTGCATCCGTGCAGTTGCGGAGCAGAAACACCTTCTGCAACTGGTTCAAAGTGCGGTTCACGGCCCCAGCACTGGCAAATGGGCCGTAATAATCGCCCTTTTCCTTTTTGGCGCCTCGGTGCTTTTTAATCTGCGGAAAGGGGTGATTTTTTCCGACGAGGATATTGGGAAAGCTCTTATCATCGCGCAAAAGAACATTGTATTTCGGCTTGAGCTGCTTGATCAGATTTTGCTCAAGCAGAAGCGCTTCCGTTTCGGTCTTTGTAGTCAAAAACATCATCGACGCCGTTTCAGCGATCACCCGATAAATGTGCGGCGCGTGCGCGTTACCGCGCGCATAGTTGGACACACGGTTCTTCAGGTTTTTGGCTTTCCCGACATAAAGCACGCGCGATTGGCCATCGAGCATCCGATATACACCGGGCGATCCGTCGATGGTGTTGAGATAGCGCGCTATAACGGTTGGGCCCCGTTCGATTTTAGAATGTGAATCGGGTTCCTGCTGATCCATGTGTGATTCTGCCCTTCCGCTGCAATGATAACTCATTTGCCGCAAGCCCAAAGGTATCCACGGAATCTGTGGATAACTCCTTGGATATAATATGTTGAACGCGGGATTTTCGTTGTTTCTTACGGCCTTGTTTGATTTGCCCAAAAATTAGGCGATTTTCCAAGTAACTGTTTTACAAGGGTATTTTTCTTAACGCCCACCAAGTTATTGAAAACTTTAACATTTTTGTAACCGTTTGATGACGCTGCGGCAAGCAGTGCACAACTTTGGCCGCCGCAGTCACTCTACTCCCAAAACATCAGGGGTCTGCCATCCTAAATGAGTTATCATT
>CALKJA010000046.1 GCA_937995865.1 uncultured Paracoccaceae bacterium
GTCTTTGAAGGGAATGGTGCTGCTGGAGAGAATCGAACTCTCGACCTCTCCCTTACCAAGGGAGTGCTCTACCTCTGAGCTACAGCAGCGCCGTGGGCGGGGCTTAGGCAAAAGGCGCGCTGCTTGCAAGATTGAAATTGCAGATCGTCACAAGAGGCTGAGCCGGGCGGGCTTTCCTGTGCGGCCTAAACCCAAGCCGACTTGGAACATGTTTCGATCGCTGGACGCGTGTCAAAGCCTGCGTTAAGTCGGAACGTATGGAAAAAAGCGGCAAAGCTCCTTCGAAAACTGCGTCTAAGGCCCGAGAAGACAGGCTCAAGAAGGCCCTCAAAGCCAATATGGCAAGACGCAAACAGCAAACCCGCGCCCGCAACGCGAAAACACCAACTGATCGCGGCAATAACGAGACGAAAGAGGACTGAGCAATGGATTCAATTCGAGTAACAGGCAATGGCCCCTTAAAGGGCGCGATTCCGATTGCGGGTGCAAAGAATGCATGCCTTGCGCTTATGCCCGCAACCTTGCTGAGCGATGAACCGCTGACGCTCACCAACGCACCACGCCTGAGTGATATCAAAACGATGAAGACCTTGCTTGAAAGCCTTGGGGCTGAGGTCAGCCGTATGGCTGATGGGCAAGTACTTGCGATGTCGACCCATGGCGCGATCAACCATGTGGCAGATTACGAGATCGTCCGAAAAATGCGGGCGTCAAATTTGGTGCTAGGGCCGCTGCTAGCCCGCGAAGGCCGGGCGGTTGTTTCACTGCCTGGCGGCTGTGCGATTGGCGCGCGGCCTATGGATATTCATATTACCGGCCTTGAGGCAATGGGCGCAGTCATCGAGTTAAAAGATGGCTATCTGCACGCAGAGGCGCCCAAGGGCGGGCTCAAAGGGGCGGTGATCAACTTCGCTTTTGCGAGTGTCGGAGCGACCGAGAACCTTTTGATGGCGGCCACTTTGGCCAAGGGCACAACCGTCATCAACAACGCAGCGCGCGAGCCCGAGATCGTGGATCTTGCCGATTGCCTGCGAAAGATGGGGGCTCAAATTGAAGGCGATGGAACGTCATCCATAACCATTCAGGGGGTTGATCGCCTTGGCGGAGCAACCCACCCGGTGGTTACAGATCGGATCGAGCTGGGCACCTATATGCTTGCACCCGTAATTGCGGGCGGAGAAGTGGAGTTGCTCGGCGGACGTCGCGATCTTCTGGGCGCGTTTTGTGACAAGCTTGAAGAGGCCGGCGTTGAAATCTCGCAAAACGAAGGATCGCTGACCGTGCGCGGAACAGGTCGGGTCAAGGCAGTGGACGTTGTGACCGCGCCATTCCCCGGCTTCCCCACAGATTTACAAGCGCAGATGATGGCACTGATGTGCACGGCGGAAGGGACAGCTGTGCTGGAAGAGAAGATTTTCGAGAACCGATTCATGCACGCTCCGGAATTGGTGCGAATGGGCGCGGCGATTGACGTTCAAGGCGGCACTGCAACCGTGACAGGCGTCGAGCGTCTTAAGGGCGCGCCGGTGATGGCGACTGATCTGCGTGCTTCCGTTTCATTGATCCTTGCCGGGCTGGCCGCCGAAGGCGAGACGATCGTGAACCGCGTCTATCATCTTGATCGCGGGTATGAGCGGTTGGAAGAAAAGCTGGGCGCGGTTGGCGCAAATGTTGAGCGGGTTCAAGGTTCATGAGTGACGCATCATTTGAAGACGGTCGCGAAGCGCCTCTGCGTTTAGTTGCGTTTGAACCTGCTGACTTGGAAATTGTGTCTTCGCTTGTACAGGACGCCGTTTATCCGTCTAGCGAGATGGCATGGAGACCCAAGGAGCAACGCTTTGCTATCCTTCTCAATCGGTTTCGATGGGAGGATGCAACGGCGGCTGAACGCCGGTCGCGTGCTTATGAGCGAGTGCAGGCGGTGCTTGCGATCGAAGGTGTGTCCAAAGTTCGTTCGCAAGGTGTTGAACGCGGAGACGCTGATACGATTTTGTCGCTGATGTCGATCACCTATGAGCCAGAAGAAGACGGCGTCGGCGGTCAGGTTCTCCTGACCTTGGCTGGAGACGGCGTGATCGGACTTGAGGTTGAGGCACTTGAAGTGACGTTGCGCGATGTTACCCGGCCTTATGGGGCCCCGTCCAAATCCAAACCAAAACATCCGGAGTGATGGGCTATCGCACTCTTTCAGGAGCCGATCAGCCAGAGTGGCGACGCCTTCGTTTGGAAGCCTTGGAGCTTTATCCGCAGAACTTCATTACCACGGCGCAAGACGTTCGCGACCGCGCAATCGAAGAAGATATCGCAGGGCTTGAGCGAGGGAATTGGCGTGGCATTTTCGAAGGTGCGCAGCTCATTGGGATGGCCGCTTTGATCCCCATGCATTATGCCAGCGCCGCGCATCGGGCAGAAATTGGCGCGTTTTACGTCACCCCCGCCCAGCATGGCAGCGGGGCCGCCAGACAAATAATGGATGCGCTCGAAGCGGAGGCGCGGGCCCAAGGTATTTGGCAGCTTGAGCTCTTTGTGGCAGAAACCAACCCGCGCGGCTTGCGCTTTTACGAACGGCACGGCTTTGTAAGACAAGGCCTTTTGCCGAACGCCGCATTCATAGAGGGTGTGATGACGTCCGATATCTTTATGACCTGTGATCTAAGATCTTAGCGTTTTTGCTACGCCTTCGGCGGGAGTGTCTGGGTTCTTAAAGAAAGCGGCCCGTTTTGATTTTGCAATGTGGTGGCAGTTGTCATTGAGACTAGAACCGTTGCGGGTTACATCCGCAACATGAAGTTTCTGAACACGACCGACCCCGAATTCGAACGGGACTTTTCGGAAGTTCTTGGCGCCAAGCGCGAGGACAGCCCCGATGTTGATGATGCCGTTGCCGCAATCATCGCAGACGTACGTATGCGTGGCGATGATGCTGTGATCGAGCTGACGTCGCGTTTTGACCGGCTTGATCTTGCACCGGATACGCTGGCGTTTTCCCAAGAGGAGATCATGGCGCATTGCTTTACGGTGCCGCAGGTGGAGCGGGACGCGCTGGAATTGGCCGCGCAACGTATTCGGGCTTATCACTCGCGCCAAGTGCCACAAGACATGTCTTGGGTGGATGATGCTGGCGCAAAGCTTGGTTGGCGCTGGACGCCGGTCTCTTCGGCCGGTCTCTATGTGCCAGGCGGGCTGGCGTCTTATCCGTCTTCGGTCCTGATGAATGCGATCCCCGCAAAGGTTGCTGGGGTAGGACGATTGGCGATGGTCGTGCCCGTTCCTGACGGCAAAGTGAATCCGCTCGTTCTTTTGGCCGCGCAGATTGCGGGCGTGGATGAGATCTATCGCATTGGCGGCGCACAGGCTGTGGCCGCTTTGGCCTATGGCACTGAAACGATTGCGCCGGTCGATAAGATCACTGGCCCGGGAAACGCATATGTGGCAGCGGCCAAGCGGCGGGTTTTTGGTAAGGTTGGCATCGATATGATCGCGGGCCCATCCGAGATTTTGGTGATTGCGGATGCGCAAAATGATCCTGCCTGGATTGCGACCGACCTGCTTTCACAGGCGGAGCATGATGAAAGCGCACAATCGATCCTGATCACAACAGACGCTGCCTTTGGCAGGGCCGTCGCTGATGAGGTGCAGCGCCAGCTTTTGACACTGGAGCGCACGCATATTGCCGGCCCCAGCTGGCGCGATTACGGCGCAGTGATCACCGTGCGTGACTTAGATGAAGCTGTGGCATTGTCCGATCGCATCGCACCTGAGCACCTTGAACTTTGCGTTGAAGATGCCGAAGCGCTGGGCGCTCGGGTCACGCATGCGGGCGCGATCTTTATTGGAGCTTGGACGCCAGAAGCCATCGGCGACTATGTAGGCGGGCCAAACCACGTGCTGCCAACAGCGCGGTCCGCACGCTTCTCAAGTGGGCTTTCTGTGCTGGATTTCATGAAACGCACGACCCTTGCGCAGATGACACCGGAAGCGCTCAAGGCCATCGGGCCTGCCGCTGAAACACTCGCCACCTCGGAAAGCCTTCAAGCGCATGGTCTGAGTGTGCGTGCACGATTGGATCGTCTAAATGACTGATATGATACCATTTTTGGCGCGAATTCGGCGCGGTCGCCCTTCACTGTTTTTGTGCCTGTTCGGTGGGCTTGTTGGGGCATTGGTTTGGTCCATGGCATTGGGCGATGTGCAACGCACAATGCCCGCGTGGCAATCTGGGCTGTTCGCGGGCTTCCTGGGAATGATGGCGTTGATTGTGCTTGAGGGCGCAGTTGTTGTGGATGCGCGTCTGCGCTCAAGCGGCTCTTTTGGATTTGCGTGCTGGCACTTTGCAACATGTATCGCTGGGGTTTTGATGTTGTTGAGCTCGCCACTGGTAAAAGCCGGGATGGGTGCTGGTTGGGGAGCTGCGCAGTCTTACATCACTTTTCTGGCGCTGGGCGGGGCCGTGGGGGCATTCGTATTAAGTATGCTAAGGCGTACAGCTTCGCCTCATGTGAGGGCTCTTGATCCGTTGTTTGATACGCCCGCTATGACCCATCCAACAAAGTGGCAGCGCCTACTCTACACTATGTGGCCGTTTTTTACGACGCCGTTTCTTCTGATACTTCTGCACGATATCGATCCGCTCGACGTGGGTTATGTTGCATTGCAGATTTGCGTTTTGCCGGTTTTGATGCGCCCAGCAAACCCGTCACGACAAGAAGGCTTGAGCATTCTACCCGCCATTCTGATTGCACTTGTTTTTGCGATGACCGCTCTTTTGGCTGGCGGATAACGTCGCACAACAGGCGCTAAAATTATTGGCGTCAGCAGGGGGCAACGTGCTAGGCGCGGTACATGACTAGGATTACTCATATCGCTCTTGATGATGCCAATCTGCCGCCACCCACGCCGGAGATTGAGCAAGAGCGAAAAGTGGCTGTTTTCGATCTGCTGGAGAACAATAGCTTTACCCTTCCCGCACGTGAAGGGCGTGATGTGCCGCTTGGTCCGTACAGGCTCACTTTGAGCATCCGAGAGCGGCGGCTTGTGTTCGATGTGACCACTGAAGATGAAACGCCAGCAGCGCAGTTCCTGCTTTCGCTCGGCCCGTTTCGGCAGGTGGTGAAGGACTATTTCCAGATTTGTGAAAGCTATTTTGCTGCCGTTAAGACCATGCCGACAAACCAGATCGAGACCATAGATATGGCGCGTCGGGGCATCCACAATGAGGGCGCGAACGTTCTTGCTGAGCGGTTAGAGGGCAAGGCGAAGGTTGATCATGACACCGCACGCCGGCTCTTTACGCTCATCTGTGTTCTGCATTTCGGAGCATGAATGTGGTAGCATCTCTTCCCCAATCGGTCTTGTTTTGCTGCGATCACAATGCAGTGCGTTCGCCGATGGCCGAAGGGATCATGAAGATGCTCTACGGCACGGAAACTTACGTGCAATCTGCAGGGGTAAAGAACGACCTTGAAATTGACGGCTTTTCCATCGCGGTTTGTCAGGAACTTGGTGTTGAGCTTTCTCGGCATCGGTCCCGCAGCTTTGACGATCTAGAGGAATGGGGGGATGATCTGTCTTCCTTTGATATTGTTGTGGCTTTGTCTCCGGCGTCCCAGCGGCGGGCGCTTGAGCTGACCCGCTATTATTCGCTGGATGTTGAGTACTGGCCGATCCTTGATCCGACCGGCTTGGGAGAAACGCGGGATGCAAAGCTTGAAAGCTACCGGGCGGCCCGCGACCAGATCCTAAAGAGGCTTCAAGACAAATGGGGTAGCGCGGGGCCGTAAACCGCGGCGTTTCAACCGGGGATGCGATTATTGACTAATTCTGATGTGATCGAGCGGTATTTTGCAGCGTTTAATGCAGGCAATATCGAGGGGATGCTGGCCGAGCTACACGAAAACGTAGCGCATCACGTGAATGAGGGCGACGTTCGCATCGGAAAGGCCGAGTTTGCTGCCTTTTGTATGCATATGAACCGCTGCTACCGCGAGACGCTCACCGATATCGTCGTTTTTGCGCAGGGCGAGCGAGGCGCGGCTGAGTTCACCGTCAATGGGACGTATTTAGAAACAGATTCTGGATGCCCTAAGGCACGGGGTCAAACCTATGTTTTGCCCGCCGGATCTTTCTTTTCTCTGGCCGGCGACAAAATCACGCGGGTAACCACTTATTACAACAAGTCAGACTGGGTTGCCCAAGTCTCATGAGAATTGCGCGATTGACCGGAGATGCACTGATGGCGGCGCTGGACGACATAGCGCAAATCCGAATGACAGTGTTTCGGGAGTGGCCGTATCTTTACGATGGCAGTTTGGCTTACGAGCGCCAGTATCTGCAGGCTTACACGACGCAGGACGCATTATGTGTTGCGGTTTATGATGGCGATCGGATGGTTGGGGCGTCCACCGGATCGCGCATGGACGACCACGCAGCTGATTTTGCCAGCGCATTGCCGGAAAACTATCCCGTCGAGCACACATTCTATTGCGCAGAAAGCGTGCTGTTACCAGAGTATCGCGGGCGGGGACTTGGCCATATGTTTTTTGATCACCGAGAAGACCACGCACGCACTCTGGGCCTCAGTTCAAGCGTCTTCGCAAGCGTTGTTCGCCCAGAGTCGCATCCGGCGCGGCCTATGGCATATCGGCCGCTTGCATCGTTCTGGGCGGCGCGGGGCTATGAACCTTTGCAAGGCTCGATTGCCAAGTTTTCATGGACGGATGTTGGCGAAAATGGAGAGTCCGTAAAAATGCTCCAAATGTGGGGAAGGGCGTTATGAGGATTGCCACTGCAGCTTACAACATGACGCCGCTTCGTGATTTCAACGAGTACAGAAACAAGCTCACGGATTGGGTATCGCGAGCCGACGCTGACTTGCTTGTTTTTCCTGAATATGGCGCGATGGAACTTGCAACGATCAGCGGTCAGGCCGGTGATCTCGAAGCCTCACTTCGCGCTGTATCCGATCTGATCCCAATGGCCGACGCGCTTCATTCTGATCTCGCGACGCAGTTCAAAGTTCATATACTAGCGGCATCAGCACCTGTATTTGCGGGCGGAGCGCGACCAGTCAATCGGGCGCGTTTCTTTGCGCCTTCTGGCGCGGCTACGTATCAAGACAAACAGATTGTGACGCCTTTTGAGCGTGACACTTGGAACGTTGTTCCCGGAGATCCCCTTACCGTCTTCGACACCGCAATCGGTAGGCTCGCTGTTTTGATTTGCTATGATGCAGAATTTCCCATGCTGGCCCGTGCGCTGATCGAAGCGGGGGCAGAGGTTTTGTTGGTGCCATCCTGCACAGACACACCAAAGGGTTACAACCGTGTCCGCATTGGGGCGATGGCGCGCGCGCTCGAAGGGCAGTGCGCTATTGTGCACTCGCCCACAGTCGGACCGTGTGATTGGTCTTTGGCTGTAGATGAAAACCACGGTGCCGCAGCGATTTATGCACCGCCTGATGGGACCTTTCCCAATGATGGTGTGGTAGCGCAAGGGAAGATGAATAGACCCGGTTGGACCCATGCAAGTATCGATGTTGAGGCTCTTGCGCAGTTGCGCGACCTCGGCGCAGTGCGCAGTTTTGCGCATTGGTCAGAGCAAACACTGCGTCTGAGTCCGGTTAGACAGGTGCGCCTAAGCTGATTTCCCTTGAATTTCTGCATTTGCGCGCCCATTTAAGGCCACGCTCGCAAATTGAGCGGATATTTATGTATGGAGAGACCATGGCCAAGGAAGAACCACTCGAATTCCCCGGTGTCGTCAAGGAACTCCTGCCGAACGCGACATTCCGGGTCGAGCTGGAGAACGGCCATGAGATCGTCGCTACAATGGCAGGCAAGATGCGCAAGAATCGCATCCGAGTTCTCACGGGCGACAAAGTGCAGGTGGAAATGACGCCCTATGATTTGTCAAAGGGCCGCATCAACTATCGCTTTAAGTAAATGAAGCTCATTCTCGGCTCCGGCTCGCCCCGGCGGCGGGAGCTGCTTGCTGTCCTTGGGCTTGAGCCCACGGATGTGCGGGCGCCCGAAATCGATGAGACGCCTGTGAAAGGTGAGCTGCCCCGTGTCTATTGCGCTCGCATCACCCGTGCAAAGGCGGCAGCGCTGCCGTGTGCGACGGATGAGGTGATCCTATGCGCAGACACAACTGTGGCCCTTGGGCGGAGGATAATGGGCAAACCATTTGATGAAGCTGAAGCCCGCATGTTTTTGGAAAAGCTCAGCGGCCGACGCCACCAAGTCATCACCGCCGTGGCCGTCAAAACCACGCGACGCACTTGGTTTCGTGATGTTGTAAGCCAAGTTAAAGTCAAACAGCTTAGCCGCATTGAGATTGATGCTTATCTTGCGACCAAAGATTGGAGGGGCAAGGCTGGAGGCTATGGGATCCAAGGTCCTGCAGGTGCCTTTATCCCTTGGATTTCTGGCAGCTATCCCGCGATCATGGGGCTGCCTTTGCCGGAAACGGCTCATTGCCTGCGTGCTGCAGGTGTATCAGTGATGGGTGTGACATGAAGGGACGCTTGATTGCGCTTGACCATATTGAGGGCCGCGAAGCGGCAGCACTCATGGTCGATGGTAAGCTCACGGATCTGTTGATCGATGCTCCAAAAGGGCCCCGTCTTGGGGCAATCTTCGCTGCCAAAGTTGAGCGCCCGCTCAAGGGGCAGGGGGGCATGATTGTCTCGTGGCCGGGCGGTGAGGGTTTCCTAAGGCGCAGTAAGGGGCTTGCTCCCGGTGAGGTCATTCGTGTGCAGGTGTCAGGCCACGCAGAGGCCGGTAAGGCTCCTCCTGTGAGTGATCGAATTCTATTTAAGAGCCGCTATGCGATTGTGACCCCCAATGCTCCTGGTTTGAATATCTCGCGCAGGATCAAGGATGATGATCGCCGTGACCTCCTTAAGGGTCTTGCATTGGAGGGCATGGATGGATCCGAACATGGGCTTATTCTGCGGTCTGCAGCAGAAGACTCCAGCGACGAAGACATTCTTGAAGATATTCAAGCGATGCGCGCGTCCTGCGAAGAAACGCTCGCGCAAACGGACCTTGGTTTGCTTTTGGATGGGGACGGCCCGCATGTTTTGGCTTGGCGCGATTGGATCGAGCCTGCTCAAGTTGAGACACAGGCTGGCAGCTTTGAAGATCATGGGGTTTTGGATGCCATTGAAGGGCTCGCCGATGACCATGTGCCATTGGGGCCTCACTCGATGTGGATTGAGCCAACGCGCGCTTTGACAGCGGTCGATGTTAACACAGGAAGCGACCTTTCAAATGCGGCGCCCTTAAAAGCCAATCTTGCCGCGATTACAGATCTGCCACGCCAGCTTCGGTTGCGGGGTATTGGTGGTCAGATCACAGTGGATTTTGCGCCCATTCTAAAACGCGACCGGCGCTTGATTGAATCCGCACTGCGCTCGGCATTTCGTGGCGATAGCGTTGATACAGAAGTGATTGGTTGGACCCCTCTGGGCCACGTGGAATTGAAGCGGAAGCGCGAAAGGCAGCCGCTCATCGCTCTGTTGCCATGAGTTGCCCTATCTGCGCCAAGGACACCAACCCGACGTTTCGCCCTTTTTGCTCAAAGCGCTGTGCGGATCTCGATCTCGCCCGATGGTTGGGTGGGAAATATGTGCTCCCGGGCCAAGAGCCAGTAGAAGACGTGCCGCAAGACGCTCCTGAAGAAGGCAAAACCGAGCAGAAGCACTAGACCAAGATCTTATGTGGCGCGGTAGCGATTTTGATCGGTTTCAAAGCGCGGGAATTGTAAAGTTTGCCCACGTACCTACAACGCTGTTCGCATAGCCGTGGCCATCAGGGGCCAGATGCTGGCGGCACAGGGCGGATTCTTCTGCATCCCACTTTCAAACGGACGGGCTTTAAGCGACCGTTGCAGGCACTGAGCCTCGCTAGAGGGTAAAAGCGGTGTTTTTTCGGCCGTAGTTTCTGTTGTGCCCCAACTGCAAACGGGTTGGTGCGCTCGTTAACAGGGCCTTTTAAAACCAAAGCTCGGCCTCACCGCCGCGTGCCTATTGAAGAGTAAAACCATCATCGCGAGTTCGCCTTATCGAAGAGCAACTTCAGCCTTGCAGGCTTGGCTGAACTGCTTGAACGCCGCGTTTGCCTGCTAAAACGAAACCGCGCCGTTTGCGCCTACAATACTGCTGTTTATCGGAGGCGTGTAACGAAGGCTGGTTCTCTTGATACCTTGTGGACCTCGCGCCGGTACACGGAATGTGACCCCAATTTGGCATCTACATCAGCATTGCGCGGTTTGCGCAAAGGTTCACGAGCGCGCCCTGGACTTCAGCCTAGGCCGCTATTGTGCCTGCAAGGTCTACGGTGAAGTTCACCTAGTAGACAGCAGAAGCTGGGATCGAGGCACCGGCCGGCGGTACACTCGGATTGTTCAAGGTCGAGGTCATTAACCTCCATGGTCCCTAAACTCTGAGACCCATATGAAAACGACCACCTTGTAAAGAGCGGCTGGAGCAAAACAAAACGTCTGAACCGCCACATCGGATGAGTGACGCTGCAAGAACCAGTGTCGGAATTCCATTCACACGCGAACCCTGCAGAAAAGGCGGACCAATCATTGCAGCAGAAGCTTTTAGGTAAACCCCGGACAGTGTAATCCCGTGGTGAGAACGCCGCCTTCGCCAGCGCTGCAAAAAACCCATCAAGAACAGCCCCTTTGCCACTGGACAGCAAGTGCTCGCTCCACTATTCCACCCCAACCCATCGGGCAAAGTCCCGAATCCCGTGCCCGGGTAGCTCAGGGGTAGAGCAGTGGATTGAAAATCCTCGTGTCGGTGGTTCGATTCCGCCCCCGGGCACCATTTTTACCAAACAAAAGCAATACGATATGCGTAATTTCGGTCGTTTGAAGCACGACTGATTTTTTCACGGGTATCATTGGGGTATCATTTAACTAGTTTGTACTCCGCCCGCCATCACACTATGCAGAATACCTCAAAAAACCCAACTTTGAGCCGTTGGACCAGTTGCGACCTTATTGCACCAAGGTAACGAAGACGGGTTCAGGCGCTTCCTGTCCGAGAAGCCGCTTCTCTCGCTCTTTGTTTCGCTCCTTGATCGCCGACTTTCTCGCCCTTCGAAAAACAGGCGCATAATGTGTCCAGAGACTGTCTTTTGGTGGTGCAGGACTTACGCGCGCGTCCATTGAAGTCTTTGCAATTATCAAGCATCGCCAGAACTCCTCGGATGTCGGAGCGTTCCACATCCGCTCAACCCACTGACGCGCCCACATAGCATTTTCATGTTCTGACAAAGCATGTTGGGCGGCTTGGCCGGATACACCGCTGTGGCCGACATGTTTGTCTATGATGTCAGAAAACTCGCCAGATTGAGATGAGTAACCCGCAATCGAAATTGCGTATGCTTGATCTAAGCTATCATCGCTTGAGGCTAAATTTAGGACCATCGACTTGATGAAGTCGGCGGAACCAAAGCGTTCGGCGGCGAGCAATTCCCGTGCAAGGATAGCGTCATTTTCTGAACCCAATAGTCTTTGACGCCACAGAGTTTTCATCGGTTCAGACACTTCGGCCCCCCAAATCGCTTGGTGCTCAAGCGTCAGGTCGTCACCCAAAGCCAACGTTACGAAACCTTGTGTCGATGATGCCCGGTTCAGCAAAGCGACAGCGCGCTCAGGGGATTGCCCGGAGACTAGGTTTGCCACCGCGAAAGCTAAGTTTTTGAGCCAGACAAACTGAGCGCTGTCCGCTTGATCCAATATCTCGAAGAGATCACTCAGTAGTGTCGAAACTTCATCAACAAGAAACCGAAGCTCGCCGATGCTGATGTTCTGGACCAACAGCCGTGCATCTGAATCCTTCAGCCCCTCAAAGAACGCCTTCGCCACCGAATTGTGCCTGTCCTTCTTTTCATCGAAATCATCCTCGGTTCCCAGAACTTCTTTGAGGCTCCGTTGCTTGGGGAAGCGTTCGCCGTCACGGTCCGTTTCTTCGATGGCTATGAAAGGGAATGGAGACGGCTCAGATTTTGAAAGCCTCAAATCGACGGACGGCGGTTGAATTTCGCGCGTAGCAGCTGCACCTCCGCGAAGCCGCTGCACAAAACAATCTACTAGTGGCCTAATAAATGCTTTTCCTAGCCTGTCTGCCGCCGCAAACCATGTCTTTTGGCCTATACGCACCAGGAGGCCATCGACAGGCATTTCGCCGTGTGCGGATGCCTCAACCAGCAACAACGAACCGAACCAGTCCTCGTAAGTCTTTTCATCCACTGAGGCCGCGTTCCAGTTGCTGCGCAGGTGTGCCTGCCGAACACTACCCAGATCATTGTAAACTGCCAATTCGTAGGCAACAGCGCGCAACTTGGAAGACGTCCCGCGAGAACAAGTCAATATCTGTTCTTCGAGTTCAGCGGTTATCTGTGTTTGCCCGTAGAGTGTCGCCGCAAGAGCACCATACGCTGCATCTTCATCGTTTCTTTGGAGAGCATCTCGAACTGCGGCTACTATCTCGTCTGTTGGCTGTGGCTTAAGGCTGGGGATGACTGAAAGAAGATAGTCTGATCCAAGCTCCTTACCTGTCATGCACCCAAGCTGTTCACTTGCCGAAATCTGCCCAGCGGCATAGTAAAATGTAAAAGCTCGACAAACCCATTGATCTTGGTCGGGCAATGTATCGAAATCGCTGCTCTCCTGAACCCTCTTGATCAAGCTCACTGCCAAGTCAGCATCGATCAACGGGAGATGATCCTCGGAGTTCAAAATGACCTGTCGCAAAGGAAACCCCTTTCTTGTGAGCAGCCCCGCTAAGATACTTCGAGTTTTTTCAACTGCGGCTTCGGGTTCGAAACGGGCGGCAATAGGAAGAAAATCTCCAAAGCTGTGATCTTCACCGCTGACGCTCATGGTCTGCCGCATCTTTTCAACGTCGAGAGCCGTGAATTGCTGCAAGCCTTGTTCCATGTCTGACGGTCGCATAGCGTCGGGATTTGCCACTTTGACCTGACGCCATTCAGTTGGCGATGGCGACTCGAAGTGATGCCAGTCTTTTCGTAATTCGTCGGCGAGCACGAAGGCTTCCGCAGCGTCCCTTTCGTCACCGCTGGCATAGAGCATTCGAACAACCGTCCATTGTCCAGCTTTCGACGTACCTTCAGTGCGCAGTGGTTCAATCGCTTTTCGGAAGGCGTCTCTTATCGCGGTGCGATCAATACGATTGAAAGTGGTAAGCTGCGGAAACTCTTTTCGCGCCTTATAGATATTTCGATCCAGTGCAAATGCCATGCCCATTGCCACGAAGCTTTCTGCGAACGGGACTAAGGAATGACCTGCCAACAGCCTCAGAGCCAACGAAATCAAGTCGTCAGGTTCACTCGACACTTCGGTCATCTGGTCTAATAGATGCCTTTCGAACGCGGAAAGATTTGACAGCTCTTCATCGATCTTTACCTTCGTTTTCTCAACTCGTTCTGCGAAGTCTGCATCAGTTTTCTTGTGATAGCGCTTGGCTTGCTCAATGGGGTCCTTGTTGTAGCAGTGAAGCCAGTGATGGATTGCAAATTCTGCTGCGGACCATCCTGAATTGGTATCCGCGACCAGAAACGCGGCATGAATAAACCAGTCGTGATTGATCCGCCGCCCTTGCTCCAAACAAAGAACTTTGAGGGTGTCAAAAAGCGCTTCGGGCTGATGCTTGATGATCTCGATGAACTCTTCGAAGCGTTGATCGCTCACGTTCTGAAGGTTTGCGAAAGAATCTAGCAGAGCCGAAAAAATCGCAGGATCGAACCGAATATCGTCCAAAGCGCATATCAGTAAAGACGCAAAGATGACGTCAACCGTTCGGTCCATCGCATTGATCGGTTCGATAAGCTGAGTTATCCGGCTGGCCAAATCGCGCTTAGCGGAATGAGTTTGCCAAAGTTGGTCGACAAGCGTGAAGCCAAGAGCGAGCGTCAAGCCGTCGTCACGCAGCTCGTAAAGGTCCCCCGGACCCGGGAGAGGTCGAAAAAACCTAGTCTCAATCACAGCGGTGGAGTCGGCCTTAAAATTTTGAGGTGGTTCGCCAGTAGACGCTTTCACCCGCTCCACCACTTCCGTTGCGTGCTCGGTGAGGCGGTTGGTCAGGTCCACGAAGTTTTCGTCTTCATAGTTCTCTAGCTGTGATGTGCGAAGGTGCTCCATTAACAGCCTGTCTGTGGTCAACCCTTTCCATGCGATGGCATCTCGATGCGGAAGGGTTGCTACCGCGACAGCTAGTAATCTCGGGTTTTGGAGTGTTCTCAGGGTTTGCTGGTCAAGCCAGTCAAGAGCGATCCCATAGTGTTTAAGAAGCTCATCGCGCTCTGCGGGCAACCATTCAGGAATCTCAAAGGTTTTGGGCTTGAATGCCAGACCACGAGCGATTGTCCTCTGCCAGAATTGCGGTCTGACGGTCACGATCAGCCTACCTCTGATTTCCAGCAACCGGGACTGGATGCCGTTAAGCAATCGGTCCCAACGGAGGTTTTGCCGCTGGTTCAGGCCATCAACGACGACCAGCAATGACGCTACCGGCGGCGTGCTTCTCCATGCTGTAAGCCGGTGCTTCCACCGAAGCTTGAGCGCAT
The DNA here is from genome assembly GCA_937995865.1 of uncultured Paracoccaceae bacterium. Classification (GTDB taxonomy): domain Bacteria; phylum Pseudomonadota; class Alphaproteobacteria; order Rhodobacterales; family Rhodobacteraceae; genus Shimia_B. Next base: position 14,604 of record CALKJA010000046.1, read on the forward strand.
CAACGGCTAATTCGCCAGTTTGCTTGATCAGCAGATCGACCAAGAAATCATCAAGGTCGTGGACAGACAGACCGTCAAGCTGTTCAGCGCTGATGAATAGCGCCAAGCCTGCTTCATCGGAACACAACTGTGCGGCAAGCCATGATTTCCCGTGCCCCTCATCCCCCAGTAGGATTACTTCTTTGCCTGTAGCCAGTTCATCCGAGATGTTTTTGCATAGCTCAGTGCGCATTGGCGGGAAGTTTTTGTCCTGCTGGACGGCAAGTCCTTGTCCGAGCCGCTCCCTAGCGTGACGTGTGGAGCCAAAGGTTTGTTCTCGCCATGCGGCATTCTGATCGACTGCGCACTTGAACGACAGCTTCGAGACAATGAGGTTGGATTTGAGCCGCTGGAGGAGACTCTCGAACTCCGGATGCCCCGAAATGGAAGAGAACGCAGCTTTTAGGTCCTCTTTGCTCAGTTTTTTCTGCTCGGTTTTCTCATGGTAATTATCGACAATGAAATCGATGGCTGCACTATCTGCGGCAACCATAGCAATGGCTAGAAGCGGCAGCGGGGCAGCAGTCCAATCGAGGATAAGTGTCGAGATGGCATGTTTGTCGCCATCCTCCGCAAGGTCTTTTGTTAGCTGCGTGCTGATTTCAATCGTTGCTCCGAGAACCCACAAACGATCTGCAGCTTGTTCCCGTCGACCCAGATCGGCAATTTTGACTATAACGTCTTTCCGATCAATCTTTCCTGAATATAATTTGGCCTCAAAACAGACGGGATCGTTTGGCATTGCTGCGTCGCCATCCATCCCTCCTTGCAGACCACTGGCCGCAAGGCGAAACGGAATGCCTGTTAACTTAGTGAGCGTAATCCGAAGAAGCCCCTCAAACCCATCAGAACCCGCGGCCTTTAATGACAAAAGGCCAGACTTGATCGTTTCAAGATGCACTTCACATTTGTTTTCCGCACTATCGACCATTTATTCTTTTCCCAATCGGCGACCTTTTTTTGGCTGGCCGTTCTCGGTTTTGCCACTGCTGTTGAAACGATAGTTGCTGCGCGGTTCGAAGGCCAGTGTTGACCAAGGAAAAGGGCGCGATGTGCGCCCCTCTACACTCACCTTTGGGTTGTATTGGGTTGCGAAGGTTTACTCGGTAGCAAGTTCCGCCGCGCCTCCTTCTCGGCACCTGACCCTTTCACCCATTGCCACGGGGTGCGCGGCTTTCGCGCCTTCGCCAGTTCGGGGTTCGCCTTGCCGTCGCTGGCAGCAGCGCGTAGGCGTTCGCGGGCCTCACGTGGGTCGATCTTGAGTTCTTCGCAAAGGGCTTTCAGCGTGATGATGTCGGGCATGTCGATCTCCTAGTTTCTGATGCAGATCGATAAGATGGGGTCAGCAGGCATGTCAGGGATAACCCCAGAACGTCTTTAGCTTTTCTCGCATTGCTGCTACCACTGATCTCGACATGGCAGACGCGGCCATGTTGGGGCTTAGAAACCCCTCACGTACTAGGTCGAGAAATCGACTGAACACCTTTGACCCTATGGTCGGGGTGCCTGTGTTATACAACAGGCCCCGGCTAAAGGCACAGGGACCGTGTACGTGCGGTTTTCTAACACCCCGATCACCAGTCAATTGCGAGGGCGCTCGCGGATCGGGGTCTGTTGGAACTGTCACTGTCCAATCCTATCGCATGGGCTGAACGAAAGAGCCTGCCGGACCGTGCAGGCGTCTACGTCATCGCCCGTGGCAATCCAGACAACACTGTCTACATTGGGCGAACTTGGGGTGCGAAAGGTATCCGCAACCGTATCCGCACGTTCAATAGGTCAGCCATGACCGGACTAAAAGGACATGCTGGTGGAGTTACCTTCCACGGTGTGTTCAACGGCGACACAACCGATCTGTTCGTATCAGTACACCTACCGGATGGTATCGACACTAAGCCGGAAATCTTACGCCCCTACATCGCCTATGCCGAGCGGCGGCTGATTTGGGAGTTCGTCCGCGTCCATGGTCGGTTGCCCGCGTGCAACTCAGAGTGACCTGTAAATAACCCCGAGGGCAGAGAGTCTAAGGCGCGCGCGGCGGCGTTACATTGAGCCAGAGGGCCTCATGACCGTGGCGAATGACGTGTTGCGACGAAAGCGCCGCTGACGCCAGTGCTGGCCCCTGTGCGCCGCGCAGAGCGTCGAGAGCATCGGCTTTGAGTGTAGTGCCCCTCGGTTGTCCCCAGCATATTTCGCCCTGTGGTCTCTCCCCTCCGCGCGGGAATTACCCTGACGGGCGACGGTCTCCGAGCTTATTGCGCTGGCATTGATACCAGCCAGCGAGGAAACCGGCAATGACTATACGCGCGACATGGGCCTTTAACGGCCAGACCAAAACCATCTTGGGCAATTGGCACCGGCTCTGGTGCCTACTGTTTGGCCCGCTCTACTACCTGTTCAAGGGGATGTGGTTGTGGGCAATCCTTTCGCTGCTCACGGCCAACGGCCTGTGGATCGGCTTCCCACTGTTCAATCGCACCATCGTGCTGCGCCACTATCATCGCAAGGGCTGGGCGCAGGAATGACCATGAGTGCGCTCACCCAACCAGTATGTTACCCGAGTGGAACCCAGCGGGCAGTGCCGAAACCCAGCGCTGACGCGGACCGCATGAAAAGACTCAGTGATTTGGCCCCGGCTCGATCCCGACAGACTGATACATGATCACCGTGTCGGTCTGAGGCGTTCCGCGCGGTGCCCGATGCGACGCTGGAACTGGGCGACCACAGGGGGATGGGGGAGGCGTTTTTTTAACGGCGCGTGCCCTACGGGCGGACGAGGGGTCATATCGACTGCCGAGGTTTTGGCTCCCCAGCCGCTTGACGCAACAACGCTCACCAGCAGTAACTTCGATAACTCAATAACCTTGGACAGGCGAGTTAGTTATCAGGTTATCGAAGTTATCGCTGGTGTCAGGTGTCAGGGATGCAGTATTGGCCGCGTCCACGTTTTTTAATCTCGCCGTCCTTGAGCATTTTAAACAGCAGTTGCTTCACGTTGTTCTCAGGTTTACCCAAGGCGTCGGCGATGTCCTTAGGTCCAATCGGGGCCGAGGCATCAGACAACACCGCAAGAATGGCTACACGCTCCTCAGAGCGCCGCACGTCAGAAGCGTCACCAAGTAATGTCCAGCTTCCGCCATCAAATTCGAGGGCCTTTTCCATTTCCTCAATTTCACGACCTCGCCCATACAGAGTCACCCCCTGCGGCCCACGCTGCAAAACGAATGCGGCATCAACTGCACCAGTCAGGCCAGTGGTGCCAGAAATTGTATCGAATGGATCATCTCCCTGCATTTTTCGGAGATGGTGAATGACCATTATCGCGACGCCCATTTCCCCTGCCATCTCTTGAAGGGGTGACAAAGCGGCGTAGTCGGCATCATACCCTTCGCCACGCCCACGGGGGCGCACACCAGCAAAGGTGTCGATGATGACCAGCTTAGCGTCGTGGGTATCAATCCACTCGCGCAACTCATCGACAAGCCCACCGTCTAAACGGGGTGAACTCGTCGCAAAATGCAAGTCACGGGGCCATGTCTCTTCGACCCCATAAAGTTGCTTCATGCGCCGTTGCAAGCGCCGATGATTGTCTTCCAATGCGCAGTAAAGAACAGCGCCCTGATGACATTCGACAGACCCCAGTGCGACGCCGCCACTTGCTACCGCCATCGCAAAATCTAAGGCCATGTAGGATTTGCCAATCTTTGGTTTGCCCCCCAAAAGCGTAAGACCTTCGGTCAACAAGCCGTCGATTGCATAGCGAAGCGGTGGGTAATTCTTTCCCTTTAGCGCACTCGCGCTGATCGTTTCGATGGAATTGCTACGCTGTTTGGACTTGGAAGGGATTAAACCCTTTTTCCTGCGACCTGACATCCTTCGTGTGGTCTCTTGGGTTTTGGTTTTGGGCCGGGCAGAATGGTTTTGTTTTGTCATTGCGCCACCTCAATTTTTGCAATGATGCGTGAAATCTCGGTTTCGAGCGCATTCATGTCCTTGCCGTATTTTTGGCGAAAATACGGGTTAGGCCATAGAACACTGGCAATCTCGTCGCGTGTGGCACCAGCCTCGTGAAGCCCTGCGACAATGGCGAAGATCCGGTTGGACCTATTTGTCGCCTGCACGTCATCGTGCCGGATGAGGTGCGCAGTTGACGTACTCAATTTACGCCGGTGTTTCCTAAGGACGTCTCGTGGCTTGTGAGCGAATGGGTCCACAGCACGTATTTCAGGTGCTCCGATGCCATTGGCGTTTCGGCCCGTAAGAAGCTGCGGACGTTCCGTGATGGGTGTTGGGTCGAAATGCACAAGTGGGATGAAAGGTTTTTCATACCCCGCCTTGTGGTTGAATGAACCCGGCAACCGAAGCAGCTTGTTCGCCGCGCTACCGCTATCGCCACCATGCCTATAGGCCAGAGCCTTGGAAAAGGCGGACGCCTGTGCAGCGCTGTGTGGGCGATCCCAATGCCAAAGTGCCTGAGTACGACCCGGCGAGGTTTGCCATATCAAGGATGGCTTCGGATCGAAGACGAAGGGGTCTGCTTCGTCTACATCACACCAGCCGAGGCGAGTCGTTACGACGCAATCGACCAACCTATGGGGGCGCGAATAAACGTTCGGGCTGAAATACTGGTCGAACCTGTGTCGATCAAAGCGTTGAAGAATGTGATCGAAGGTGCCTTCGCCTTTTAGCGGAAAGAACTTGTCGATCATCTTGGTCGAGCCTTTGCGGCGAAAACATAGGTTTCCAAACACTGTGGACCTCGCATTTCCGGGGTTGTGCCAGAGGTCACAGAGAAAATCATATTGGTCTTGAATAACTTCACGCCTTGGGGCGCCTTCGGCCATTAGTGCAGGAAACTCAGTCCTGTAGGTATACTTTATCATTGGTTTTTCTTTCATCGAGGCACGCTACAAGGCGCACGCGAAAGCGCGTGGCATAGCTGTGGCGGCGTTTGAGGGAGTGCCGTTTAATATTCGGCGTAATGTGTACGGGTGCGCTCATCGGCGCGATCAGCGAGCCAGTCTTCAAGGTCTGATACGAACCAAGCAACCGTGGTCCCAGCCATCCTGATACGTCTTGGGAAGCGTCCTTGCTTTTCCCAACGCAAAAGGGATGTGTTGCTCACATTGATGCCCATGCGCTTCAAGTCATCGCGCGTGGCTAAGGTCTTACGACCGTCTTCGAGTTTCATAATGGTCCTCCATCGGTTTGATGAAGGGGTCGACCCCATCGTGTTGAAAGAGAGGTCATTTCCTCTCGTGCTTACAGGTTAGCAGGCACGTAGGTTGCAGTCGCGGGGCGCAAATCAGGTGTTTTTGTCCCAGACCTTTTCAGACTGAACCCCAAGGTTTTCAAGCAACTCTAGGATGCTGATAATCATCCGCGTGTGAGGCGCATCTGGATCAAGTAGTGCTTCGATCTGAGCCATTTCCAGATTGTTAAGAGGATTGCGGGCCTTCCTGCGCAGTCGGTCCTCAAGGCCATCATCGCTGGCCGATGAACCCGCCAAATTCTGAAATTCCCGAGCACCCGTCCGAATTGGCTTCGGATTGCGTGTGATCTCTTCTTCCCATTCGGGCGTTATGGGCTTGCCGCCTCTCTGTGCAATAGCACGACGCAGGCCGTCAAGTTCGCCCTTTCGGTTAGCGTCTAGGATTTTAAAAAGCGCCAGATCATCAAATGCATCAGTTCGCCCACGCGCTCTCTTTTCCCCAAACAATGCAGCGCGCGCCTCGGCCAACCGATCTTCTTCGAGTGTCCTATCGGGATGATCATACGCGCGGATGATGCTAAGAAGCAGGAGATCAACGTGACGCTTTCGCAATTTCGATTTTAGTTGCGTCATTTCCTGCCCTGACCAATTTCATAATGTGCCGAGACCATGTGGCGAGTGCTTCTCGCTTTTCGTCGGCGTATGAATAGACATTGTAGATAGCAGCTACGCCTGAGACCACACCCGTTTTGTGGTTCAACAGCGCCTCGGTGACAGGCTGTGGAACGCCAAGTTGCGCCATGTTGGTGGACATCGTGCGGCGCAAGTCATGGTTGATCCAAGGCTCTGTGCCTTCGGGCATGGCCCTGTCGAACCGCTCTTTCAGGCGACCGAAACCCGACACTGGCGATTTGCCAGTTGTCGTGAACACGAAATCCGAATTGAGGAACCTTGGCACTTTGCGCAGCACGTCCAGCATTTCGTCGGTGATCGGTACGGTGTGCTGTTTGCCGTTCTTGGCGCGCTGCGAAGGCAGGGTCCACAGACGTTTTTCAAGGTTTAGTTCCGACCAGCGCATCTCGGCAACCTCGGCGCGTCTCTGGCCGCTTAGGATTAACAGCTTCATGCAATCCCCGAAAGGATAGCCTTCGATGTCACAGGCCGCCCATAGCGCGCCTAGCTCGTCGTCAGACAGCACACGCTCGCGTGACTGCTCTTTGGATGGCGGTTTCATACCAGAAATGGGGGACGCATCGATCATGCCGCGTTCCACGCACCAACCCATGAGATGTTTTAGGTGGGCAAGCGCTCGGTTCGTGCTGATGGGTGCGGACTCTTGGATCACGTCACAGGCCTTCACGACATCGGCGCGCTTGATCTCGTCAATCCGCTTGCCAAGTAGGCCAGTGAATTTGCCAAGCCGGGCTTCCTTGCGCCGCCAATCCCGATTGTGAATTTTGGCGTACTTTTCGATGTAGACGGGGATTACGTCTCCTAAAGTGAGTTTCCTGTCGACTTCAATCCCTGTGTGGTCTTCAAAACGCCCGGTCTCAATTTCGTAAAGGATTTGTCGCACACGTTCCCGCGCCTCCGACAGCGTTAGAACGCCAAAGCGTCCGATGGTCAGTCGGCGCATTTTCCCGTTAACGCGCTTGTGCAGGCAGAAGGTTTTGGTGCCTTTCTTGCTGACGCGAAGGACAAGGCCCGGCATCAATCCATCTCGAAACTCAAGGCGCTTCGAAGGATCAGGCGTCTGGGCCTCGATGAACTTGGATGTGAGTTTGTGTGTCATGCACCCATAATAAGACGGGTGGAGGCGCTGCGTCAGGGACAACCCTAGACGGTTTGCCGGGATTTGGTGTGGCTTGAACAGGGTTGAAAAAGTTGCGCAATCAAAACGTGCTGTGGGTATCACTCGGGTAACAGGAGCGTTGTGCTTGAATGCTCCGGTATAAGATGGGTTGAGAGGATCTGCCAAGCACAAAGATTAGAGGTTTCATGCACTTAGGAAACGGGTTGAGCGATCCTGAGACAGAACACGCGGATTGCAAGACCGTTTGAAAATCCTCGTGTCGGTGGTTCGATTCCGCCCCCGGGCACCACTTTTACCAAATAAAACAAATGCTTCGCGGCGTGAACGTTGTGCCCAGTGCATAGGCGCATTGGGCTGGGTGCTCATTGGGTGCCACATAGCAACGTCAGATGCCCAATGTGACAAAACGATTGGCTCCAAGTACAACTCCTGATGCCATAGGGTTCAGTTCCACAGCGAGTTGGATTTCGAAGCACTGAGTAAACGCGATTGCAAATCGCCCCAGCAACTCTAAGTTGAACGTCGAGCAACATAGTATACGTTTGTCGAGCGAAGCGTTTGATGTCGAAGACACTTTTGGAAGAAATGCTAAAGAAGCCACAGCGCGAAACGGCTGGGGCTGACACAAATCTGCGATTTGACTATCAAAAAAACTGGGCGTTTTGCGAAACGATAAAGAGGCATCTGGAAGGTGCCGACTATTTGGTCGCTTTCGAATACCACGACGATGTGGTCTTCATGGAGCCGGACAACGACCCACAGAACGTTGACTTTTGCCAAGTCAAAACAAAGAAATCATCTTCAAGCGTCACCTTGGGGTTCTATTTGGCGCGCGCCAAGGCAGAGGATGGGAGAAAGCCTTCAATCCTCGGCAAGATGTTCGAGAACTTTGACGGCATCGGCGCGGGGCATAAGGTCAAAACAGTTCTTGTTTCGAACGTGCCGTTTTCGTTTTGCGGTAGCAATTCTTGCGCAGCTGACCTCAAGGAAAACGACGTTAAAAAAATTAAAGAGAAACTGACAGCCGAGCTACCAGATTTTGACGAAGACCGCCTAAGAAACGTGCACTTTCTTGCAACCGGGGTCTCGTTGGATGCCATGCAAAGCTTCCTAATGGGCGAAGTGTCCGAGTTGTTCAAGACGGAGCTCGGAGAGGGCCATGGGGTCAACATGCACGCGTGGACTAGGTTGGTGCAGGACGAGATCAATCGTAAGAACAACGTCGACTCTGAGACGATTTCTTCAACCGATGATCTTAAGGCAAAGAAATGCGTTGACCGGAAATTTCTTTCGGACACAATCCAACTGGCTGCAAACAATACAACTCGCGCCCCTGATATGACGTTGGTGAATGCCGAACTCAAGGAAGCAGGATGGGTTGCTGTCGACCTTATGAAAATGGGGAAAAAGATCTCCAACGCGGTAGCTGACTACACAAATCCTACAAACGGCGATGCTGAGGAGCTTAAGACGCGCCTCGAACACCACTTCCACACAGGGGCGGCAGAGGCGCTACCCGATTTCCTTGCAAGCGCCTTGTCAAACATCGCACAATTGACAGAAGGCTTATC
>CALKJA010000047.1 GCA_937995865.1 uncultured Paracoccaceae bacterium
TTTGAGAGGCCGGACGGGAGCATAGGCAAAAGTCCTGGCGCCGGAACATGCCTTTTCGCATCCGGTGATCGGGCTATGAATGCGTTGATCGGATCCGGCCTGGGTATCGTATGCCCGAAAATGCTTGAAGTTCTAAAGGAGACCTAAGCCTGCCGCCCGCGCAGATCAACAACACTGGCTGACTGCCCGATAACGAACTGGCACCATTTCTCAGCAAGCACCCGGCGTAGGTCCAGCAGATCCGAACGTGCATAGGCGCGTTCAACCTTGCCGCCAACAACATGGCCTAGCGCTGTTTCGATCACGTCAAAGGTTGCTGCCTCGGTGTCCTGTACCCAAGACCTAAAGCTGGTGCGGAATCCGTGCGGCCTGCCTTCCTCGCCTAGGCGCACCAACGTCTTTGCAATGCCCCCGTCTGATATCCCCGCACGTTTGTAGCTGGCCGAGAACACAAAGTCCCGCTGTCGTGATATCAGGTGCGCTTTGTGAGCCACCCTAAGCGCTTCCTGCGTCATTGGCACCCTGAAGTCACCCACGCGCCCCTTGCGGCCCTTCATGCGCTCGCTGGGTACTGTCCACACATCCCCATCGAACTCTTCTATCTTTGCAAGCCTGCAGCCGTTTGACCGAACCGCCGTCAATATCATGAACTGCAGGCAGGCACCGGTGACGCCCTCATGCTCCAGCCTGGCGTAGAGAGCAGGGATATCCTGCCAGGGTGTTGCAGCGATGTTCTTTGTCTGGTGAACATGCTCGCCCAGCATGTACTTGGCAGCGTCGGCAATGGCCGGGTCAACCGCATAGCCGCCATATGCCGCCTGCTGTAGTATGATCCGCGTCCGCGTCAGGCACTTGACCGCTGTGACGTGCTTGGTGCGCCAGATCGGCTTGATGGCCTTGTGAATGTCCCGTGCGGTGATCTGTGACGCTCTCTTGCGCCCAATGGCGGGTATCATGTGGGTTTCGATAGGTGACATCCAGCGGCCCCGTGTGCCGTCGCCTCTCAACCCGGCTTTCTTTGCCTCAAATGCGGTGGTGGCCATTTCTGCGAATGTGGGGTCTGTCCGGTCGCGGACTTCGTCGCTGTCTGCGCGTTCCCGGTTGCGTTCCTCTATGGGGTCTTTGCCCATGGCACGCATGGTGGCCCATTTGTCACGCTCTTGTCGTGCGATTGACAGGGTGATGTGGGGCAGGCCGCCCAAGCCCATCTGGCGGCGCTGTCCTCTGATCTGATATCGGTATATCCAGTTGCCGCCGGTTTCTGTTTTGATCAGGAAAAGCCCGCCGCCGTCTGATAACTTGCCGGGCTTGGCGTTCTTGACCTGAATCGCTGTTAGGGTGTTGCGGGGCATTTGGCCACGTTAATCGGGCCAGTTCACAAACTCAACCAGGCCCATACACCACTCTACAGCTTCACGGCTCTCATCGGGAAAGTCTCGCATGAATGCGTCAACATCACCACCATAACCCCAGACGGTACTGGCTGTCATACGCGTTTCGCCTAATGTGACATCGCCAAAGCAGCGGCCATGATCGCTTACAAGCTTCATTCACTCTCTCCATTCATCCATAACATGCAGGTTGCGGGGGTCATTCGGGGCTCTCTAACAGGGACTTTTCCCATTTCTTACACAAAGTCCAAGCTGTTTTGTAATCTACGCTCATTGCTATGCCGATCTGTCGGGCGCTGGTGGTCCCAACAAGGCTTTCAAAGATTTGCCGCTTCTCAAGAGGCAGCTTTGTGCATCGCCAAAATCCGCCGCTGATTTCACTGTACTGATGATAGCACTTGACGCACTTGTACACCCCCCTTGTGGTAATATCATACCTCTCAGGGCATCCGCATTTTGGGCAAGTCATAGCGTACCCGTCAGGCATATGTGCGCGGACATTACATGTTCTCGTTTTTCGCCCATTTTTGCAGCAATGGAGTTCCAGGATTGACCGCCTTGCCTCATGCTTTGAACAAGTTTAGCCCTATCCACACCGAACGATTCCAGTTTTTTCATTCTTCGTTCTCCTTTCCTGATTTGCGTTGCTGTTGGCAGGTTGTATTTCTTCATCACCTCATAGACCGTAGTGGGCGCGCACCCTACATCCTCCGCAATCACATCAACCTTTTTGCCATCGGCAACTGCCTTAATGATCGCATCCCAGAGCTTCTGGCGGGTGTGATATGTGGCGTTTCCGCCTGCGCTTGAGTGACTGCCGCCATACCTTGCAAAGCACTGTATATCTCGGATCAAAAGTGTCAAAAAATCCTTGGACCAATATGCGCTACGCTGACACCAGTGGCAAAGTGCGATGCCCCCGCCACTAAAACGCGGCACTTCAGGGCGCGTTAGCATATTGCGCACACGGGTGTAGCGCGGGTCCATCCTCAGGAAAGACCCGTCGCACCCACCGCCGCAGCGGCAGCATATGCCGTCTTGACTAAGCACTTAGCTTGAGCGGATCGCTCAAAACGCCCGCTTCATCAATAGTCGTAGCCTTTTTAGCCATTGATGCGGCATGCTTTTGTACGTCCATTTCCATACGAACAGTTTCAACAACGCCAGACGCCAGTTTTGAAACCGCGTTTGCTCTGGTGGGGTTGCTAGTTCCATTGCGTAGCGCATCCATTTCATCAAACAGAGCGTCACGCAATCCGGCGCTGGTGCGGTTGATATGGTCAATTTCTTGTTTATCTTTTGTCATTTTTTTCGCTTCCATTTTGGCCCGTTGAAAAAACACCTGTCAGTTGGGCGAGGTCTGCGGTGCATTCTTTTGCCCCATTCTATACCCCACTTTTGCTTGGGTATCCACGCCCCCATGCGTCCAACGGTGGACACTAAAGGGCGAACGGGCCTTGTTTCATTGATCGTTAAAGTGCCCATGTTTACGTATATGGACACTAAGGCGGTGCGCTCCATCGGCACCAATTATTTGCAGTTTAGCATTGTTTTATTGGGGTTCGAGTGTTTGGTGCTTTCCACATGCCCCACTTTAAACCCCAGTCGGTTTTGTTTATCCCAGAATTTTCTGCCGCTTCAGGTCGGCAATCTCATCAACTGTGAAGTCTGCCTTGCGCAGCGCAATGAGGTCATCAACGGATATCTTTGCGGTAAGTTCATGGCCGACAATCCCTATCCAGTTGCCTACAATGCTGCCGTCATCCAGCGTTATGTTGCCGCTGGCATCTTCATAGTTCAGTGAAATCTTTCTCATCATTCCGTTCCTTCTTGCTGCGGACGCCCAAACAGGAACGCCTCTACCTCGGCCCGCTCAACATGCGATGAACGCGGCCCCATTATGTAAATTGCGAAATTTCCAAGCCTAGATTGGCTGTACGCCCACTGACGGGAGTACCCGAATACCTTCTGGAAATCGCACATGCGGACAGTTACGGATTCTTGCATCAGAAATCCCACCGCAGGCCAAACGAAACCAGATAGTCATAGCCCGCGTGCTTTTGATCACCGGGAAACAACTGCACAAACACAGGCACATCGTCATGCGTGAACTCAAGCCCCGCAAGGCCGATCCAATCACTACCCTTGATGCTGACGACCTCGTGACGCCCCGTGCCGGGATAGTGCGCGACACCTGCGAAGGGTGCAGCATTGAAGCCACCGGCAGACAGGCTGACGAACTCGGACTTGACGGTAAACGCCCATGACGTGTTGCCCAGGCTGTTGTCATAGACGCCGCCCCGTACAGTGACGGGCTCGCAATCCCATGACGCGAAGACACCAAGGTTTGATTCATTGAAATCTATTGTTGCGCCAACGTGGTTTGACCCAATCAGGATAGCGCCGCCGTCTGGTATCAGGTCACATGACCCGTCAAAGGCAACAGCGGGACTGGCAATGGCAAGCAGGGCGGCTGTGATGAGGTGTTTCATTGTATCCTTCCTCTGTTCTTACAAACGACCCGCCTCAACGGGTCGCGCTAAGATCAGAAGTTGAACCCGATACGAATTGCCGCTGTCTCAGTTGTGGTTTCACCGAAATCACCAGAGGTGACTTTCGCACCCACAGTCCAACGCGGTGACAGCCGGTAATCGATCCCGCCGCCGTAGACTGAACCGTCCAGATCGTCGTAGCGACCGGCCCCGACAAAGCCGTAAGCAAGCACATCACCCACGGCCAAGCCTGCGGACAGTTCTGCTGTTGACAGTGTGCCATCCGTTGAGACTTCCCCTCCGATCACGGCAGAACCGAACTGCTGACGATACCCGGCAAACACGCCAGCACCGTCGGTCTCGGAAATCGTTTCGCTGATCGTATCAATCAGGGTTGTGTTGGTCGGCTTGATCACCGCAGGGGCGTCCATCACGCGGTCGGTGGTGTAGACAAAGCTTTCCGCGCCGCCCAGCCACACACCGTCATAGTCAGGCTGGTTGTAGCGATACTGCGTGGTATACTGCCCCCATGGCTTGTTGTTGTGCTCCAGCGCCTGGACCTCAGGGCTGTTGTTCCATGTGTATTCGTCAACCACACACTTGTTGTTGTTGTGCCTGTCGCGGCTACCGCCCTTGACACATTCATAGACGTAGATATCGTCAATATCGGTTGTCTCTGTAGTCTGGCCATAGCTGATCCCGGCATAGGGTCCGGTCCATGTCGCAAATGACTGCGCGACAGGGCTTACCTGTTCAATCGGATCGGCCAAGCCGCCCGCCTGCAGTGCGCTGGTCAGTGCCAGTGTGATTGCTGTTGTTGTAAGTAGTTTCATTTACTCGTTCCTATTTTGCTGAGTGAAAAACGATCACGGCAACCACGATGGCAGCGGTGATTTTGATGGCGGCGATAACCATGCGGTCCTGCATGTCACGGCGCTTGATGGCTTCGTATTCGGTCATTGCGCTGCCCTCTGAATTTCGCGGGCAATCATCACCGGGTCAGTCCCGTGGGCCGTCAGTTCATTGGGCTGTACCCAAGACCTCGGAGCATCCGTCAGGACGTAGTGACCCGACGCCTGCTTGCGAAACCAGCGCAGGTCATCCAGCCTGTGCGCGTTGTGATCGTTGGACGAATAGACAGCGCCTGATCTGCGAATGACTTGCGCAATGCTGGCATAGATGCCGGTCGCGCTTGTGGCGTCCTGCAAGATCATCGACACCGGTGTGTTTTCGGGCGGGGTCATGTGTCGCTACCCCACCGCTCCAACGCAAGGCCGACAGGCACGCTTACAGGCCAAGTTGCAATTATGATTGCGATGATCAGGGCTGGCGCGCGCGTCTCAACGCGAGACACGGCTATAAGCGTAGCCAGCATTCCGGCGAAGTAGAGGTAGATGCAAAGCCAGATCATTCCATAAACCCCTCTGGCCGCGCCACCGGACGCATTGCATAGGGCTGCACAACGGGTGTGCATGTCGCCCAGGAAAGTTCATCGTCAAATTCTTTATGAACGGCGACTATTGCCTCGCCGCACTCCGCTTCCGTTGCATCGAAGGCAACGCAGCCGTGTGTGCCGTCAGACAACATCACGCAAATTGTCATTGCTGTGATCATCACACGCACTCCCATCCGAATGTCTCAGAACGAACGTGCGCGGCGTCCTCGGCAGCATGACGGGCCATTTCGGCCTGCTGTGCATCAAGAAGCCCTTCAACCTTGCTGGTCACGTCTTCCCGGGGGCCGTGGATGCTCAGGCATTCAACCTTGAACTCGTATGCATCGCCCATCTGTTCGCGCAGGTAGGCAAGCAGCGTCCCGGCTTGGTCCATGCTGGACGGGATTTCCTCGCCCATCGTGTCAAGCATCCAGTCGCCGCGATCAATCTCACGGTAGAAAATGATGTAATCATCCTTCATGACATCACCAGAACAAGCAGGGCGATGAACGCGACAACCCAAGACGCACGGATCATGCGGCGGCGGCGGTAGGCCGCGTCTAGCTCGTCATTCTCAACGGGAACGAGAACTTCGGCGACCCAGCTTTCTGCGATCCAGCTTTCCGCATTGGCAACGAAGTCAGGCTCAATCGGCGCGTAGTCAGTGGGGAAGGGGATTACTTGGGCGTTCATCGGTATCTCCAATCATCTGGTGTTGGAGATAGGTGTATATCCGCTATAGAGGATGGTCAAGAGAAATATCCGCAAAAGAGGATATTTTATTCCCGCCTTACTTATGGCACACTAATACCTAAGGTTGAGCAAGTTGGTTAATTTAGATTCGGGGTAATGGTTTTGGTTGTCAGTGAGTATGTCAAAAAAATGGGGTCGCTTACCCCACGCCAGCAATCAGATCTGATGTATAAGCTCAAGATTCTGCTTGCGCGCTCAGTAAGCTGAGTATGCTTTCAGCCTTATGGGGGTTTTCATCAAGCGCTGTGATGATCGCCTCCTGGAGCGGCGTAACGTTTATGCCGTGTATTATGTAAAGAGGGCTTACAGGCACCGCGCGACAGACTGCAATCAACTTTGTTATCGTCGGGTCTTTGCCCTCTGAAAGAATTGAATGCACATACCCAGCGCCGTTGCCACTATCCAGTGCAACTTGGCGCTTTGACTTGCCAGAATCCTCGATAGAGGTCGCAAGTCTACTTTTCCAGTCTTCGTTCAACATGGAGTGACTATCCGCCATCGCGGATAAATCTGCACGTCCTTTATAAAGAACACTTGCGCTATCCGCTAAAGAGGATATAAATGGCTGCATGGAAATCATGAAATCAAATCTTCTCGTTGAAGTTGAGGCGTTCCTATCCGAAACCGGAATGGGCGCGAGTTATTTTGGCAAGCGGTCAACTGGAAACAGCGAATTGGTATCCCGACTGCGGGACGGTAAGCGCGTGTGGCCAGAAACTGAAGCACGGGTTCGATCCTTTATCAAAGAGCGTAATTCTACGCTCTCTAAAAAGGTTGGGGACGGCGTTAACCTTTTGCAAGGGTCAGGAAAACCTGACCATGGGGTTAGCCAATGACCTGTGCTGTCCCCGGATGCCGCAACACGGCCACAAAAACCACAGGTGTTTGCAGGACGCACGTTCACGCGGAGGGCTTTTGCGAATGCCTCAAGTGCGCGGGCGACACGATCCGCAAGTCTGACCTTGCTTCTCGCGCCCCTGTGTCGCTGCCTGAACTGCCTTGGGAGAAGCGCGTATGATACCGCAAGTACTTACAACAACCCAAATACACGCCCTGTCTTCTGTGCAAGCCAACCCCGGTGACACGCAGGTCAACCGCGTGCCGCACATCAACCTGCTTGAGTGTGAGCGCAAGGGATGGATCCGACAGGACAACTACCTCGGCTACCACATGACGCCTGATGGTGAAGCTGTATGGCGGGCAAGACGATGACCAACACACCGAACGCACCTGCGCATGTCCTCCCGAGTGCGCAGGCAACTACCCCGGCGGGTTCGCCTGTCGGGGGCTTTTGCTGCCCTATCAGCAAGCTACGCGCTGAAGTGGACGCGGCAGAGGCCAAGTGGCGGCTAACTAACGGCACATCAGGCGGGCGGGCTAACTACCGGGCTTACGTGCGCGCTAAGGCGTGTCTGGTGGCTGCAGAGGTGGCGGGATGAGAGCGGCGAAATCAGACGCCAACCAGCCTGAGATTGTCGAGGCACTACGTAAGGCGGGTGCAACCGTTACATCGCTTCACCGCGTTGGTATGGGGTGCCCTGACCTCATGGTAGGGTATCGGGGCGTGAACCACCTGATTGAGGTCAAGGACGGCTCTAAGCCCCCATCAGCACGCAAGCTAACGCCTCCGCAGGTCATTTGGCATGATCGGTGGGCGGGCAGTGCAGTCGTTGTGACAAGCATTGAGGGAGCATTGGCCGCTATCGGTATTGGCCCTCATGCGTCAGTGAAAATACCCCTCATAGGGGAGATATCATGAGCCTTATTTGCTTGCTAAATAACGGTGATTTGGCTATGAAAAGAAGCGACCCGCAAGCTGCGTCAACAGCAAACGGGTCTAATCATAACCGCATCTGTGAAGGAGACGCGCATGACTGTTAACAGTCGTTATACGGACTCAGAGTCCGAAATCAATACTAAAAATTCAGAACCCTGGCGGCCAATCGGCCAGCTTGTTAAATCGCTCCGCCAAAAATCAGTCGCCGCTATGAATAACGGCCTGTTTGAGGTCGCCGAGGAATACCACGCTCAGTCCATCGAAGCGGAGGTGGGAGAATGAGCGGCTGGTTTGCAGTAAAGCGCGGCATGACAGAGCACGACGTAATGCGCGGTGATTTCGCCCGCGTTGGGTGGTTCTTATGGATGATCGATAACGCTGTCTGGAGGGACACCCAGATCGACTTGGGGGGACGCCCTCATACAGTTCCTCGAGGCTCTCTTTGCTATTCGCAGAGGTTCATGGCCCAGAAGTTTTCTATATCCACGAAAGCTTTAAGAACCTTTCTTTCTGACCTTGAGCGACACAAAATCATAGAAACTGAGGTGGTTTCTACCGGGATCGGAACGAAAACAAAACGGACACAAGTAACCCTTTGTAATTACGACAAATATCAAGATTTCGGAAACAAGAGGGAAACAAGAGGGAAACAAAGAAGAACAAGGAAACAATATTCCCGTAGGGACGACCGATAAATCGGCGTCTGGTAACTTGGTTGATATCAGCTCTCCGGAAGCGGCTGTCTGGGCGATAGGCAAAGCTTACCTAACGCCGATGATAGGCAAGGCTAAGGCCGGACAGATGGTCGGTAAGTTCCTCAAGCAATCTGGGGGTGATCCTGTTCCAGTTATGTCAGCAATTGAAGCGGCAAGAAAATCTGGAACCCAAGACCCAATCCCGTACATCACGGAAGCGCTCAACAGTGCGAAGTCAGGCAAGTCAAAGTTTGTTAGCTTTGAAGAGCAAGACCGCATCCGTGCCCAGCGAGCGCTGGACTTTTACCTGTCATGATTGGAGCAAGATATGAAATCGGCAAGCGAGATACTGCAGGACGCAGGCATATCTGTTCGCAGGCAGTCGGGAAACCAAAGGGCGTTATGCCCGGAGTGCAGCCATGCGAGGCGCAAGAAAACGGACCCCTGTTTGAGCGTTTCGTTTTTACCGGACGGTGTGGTTTGGAATTGCTGGCACTGCGGCCATTCAGGGGGGCAGATCTATGGCAGTAGATCCCATGACTTGGCTAACGACATCTCGAAACCTAGACGCCGATCTTTTGGAATTCATGGGCATCAAGAGGGTAGAGCACGGCAAACTGGGAACGGCTCTAGCATTTCCGTACATCAGAGACGGCAAGCCTTACGCTGACAAGTTCAGGGGCAAGGACAAGACGTGGTCAAGCACTTCCGGTGTGACAAGAGGGCTTTATAATTCAGACGTCCTGAGCCAAATGCCAGCCCTTCCAGTTGTGATAACCGAAGGTGAAATAGACTGCCTTTCTGTAATGCAAGCAGGGTTTGAGCGGGCGGTGTCTCTTCCTGATGGATGGACAGAACAGGGCAACAAGACTGAAGCGCTTGTGGAATCTCAGGCTGCGCTTATGGCCGCGCCCTTTGTCATAGTGGCAGGTGATAACGATGCCGCTGGGGAGAGTTTGCCAAGAACAGTTGCGAACCTTCTAGATGGTCAGGACGTGAGGTATGCCGAGTGGCCCGAAGGGTGCAAAGACGCTAACGACGTGCTTTGCAAGCTGGGTGAGGGTGAGGTGGCTGCGTGCCTGAACCGCGCATCTCGTATCGATCCGCCCGGCGGGTTTATAACGGGCTTTTCGAACTTGCCGCCGTTGTCGCGTCGTCGCGTTTTATCGGCTCCGCACCCACTGGTAAGAAATAGGCTCGCATTTGAACTTGGAGCAATGTCGGTAGGCACAGGTACGCCTGGGGCGGGAAAGTCAACATTCTCAACATGGGTTTGGGATGCAGTGACGAGACATGAGCGTGTTAGAGTTGGGCTTCTTAGCTTCGAGACGCACCCGCATAGAACCAGAGACCATTTGTCTAGGCTGGCCACTGGTAGGCCGTTCGACCTGCTTTCTAGAGACGAAAGAGAATCGCTACTGGCAGACCTAGATACTCGGTTTCGGCTTGTGCATAGAACATACGACAAGACGCTGCACACTATTGGTTGGCTGGAAAAAATGGTTCGCACATTGGCCGTTCGTGATGGGTGCAAATTGATATGCATCGACCCATGGAATGAGCTGGAGCATTTGCCAGAGCCGGGCGAGAGCTTGACCAACTACATCAACTTTGCGCTTCAGCAAATTAGGCAATGGGCTGAAAAGCTTGAGGTCCATATTTGCGTCATTGCGCACCCAAAGAAGATGGATTTTGGCCGAGAGCCGCGCGCGCCTATGGGATACGACATCGCAGACAGCGCAGCGTTTTTCAATAAGCCCTCTTTGGGCTTCACGGTCCATAGCGCCAAGACAGAAGCTGGCACGCCATTTGTTGAAATATACACATGGAAAGTGAGGGACGCGCAACTTTACGAAATCAACAAAGGCCGAAGTGAGGCCAGCTTTGATGAGCAGACAATGGGTTACGAAGACTTGGAAATCTGACCCTGGAAATCAACCACAGCAAGCCAAATAGGAGCTTATTCAAAATGCTAAACGCAGTAATCGCAGGAAACATCGGCAAGGACGCAGAGACGCGTAACGCTGGCCAATCAACAGTGACCGGGTTCAACGTTGCCGTAGAGCAGCGCGACAAGAACGGAAAAAAGACGACTTGGGTTCGTTGCTCAATGTGGGGAAAGCGCGGCGATACACTACGCCAGTATCTCACGAAGGGCAGCAAGGTCTGCGTATCTGGCGAACTTTCCACAAGTGAGTACGAGGGCAAGACTAACCTTGAGCTAAACGTTTCTGACGTTTCCCTAATGGGCGGCGGCAAATCATCAGGCGGCAACCAAGAACCTGAGCGCGGCAACGGATACGGGGCAGGCGGACGCCCAGGCGGCGACATGGACGACGAGATTCCATTCGCGCCCGAAACCCGCGCTTAACGCAAAGAGGGCCTGACACTTCACTGCCCGGCCCTCAATCACCAACCAGATGAAAGGATCTGAAAGATGACAATACTAAATAAATCAGAAATTGCCGCACGAGGTCAATCCATGGGGAACCTATACGGCGCATTGGCTGCGGCCCAAGGCAAGTTCCCTGAGATAAGCAAAAACAAAACCGGTCACGGCTACAAGTACGCCGACATAGCGGACATCTTGCGCGCAGTAAGGCCTATCCTGTCTGCACACGAATTGGCAATCTTCCAAAGCATTGAGGGCGATAAGATTGTCACGATGTTGGCTCACTCAACCGGGGCAACCTTGCGTTCTGAATACCCCCTTGTCCAAGACGGCACCGGACGGATGAATAACATTCAGAGAATGGGCGCGGCTCTGACTTATGCTCGTAGGTATTCCTTGACGGCTTTGCTGGGTGTTGCGGCGGACGAAGACGTTGACGCCAGCGAGGTTTCTGTTTCAGGGGGGCAATCACAGGGGAAGTCCATGGGGGCGGCTTTAAAAGACGCTTGGAAAGATGGAGTTCTTGACAGCTTGCCGGACGACGCCACAGACCGCGATAAGGCTGTCGCATTCTCTGAGCAGCTTATTGCTGACATGGAGAAGGCAAAAACAGGAAAGTCTATCAACGGCGTTTGGATTAAGCGCCAAGACATAATTGATGCCTTAGACCGAAAGCACAATGACCTCTACCAGAATGTTTTTGATTGTTTTCATTCATGCATGGCGAATGTTTCTGAAGGCGAAGCGTCAAAGGTCGCGGCGCAGTGAGACCGCAAAAGTTCCACTTGATCGGCGACAGCCAAAGAGCGGCGGCAACTGCTGCCATATCTGCAGCTAAGGCTGGTCAGGTGGTGACTATATGCGACCGCAACCGCACGACAGAACAGAACGCGCTGCTTCACAAATGGTTTGGACAGATAGCCACACAGAAGGGTGACGAAACCATGTTGGACGTTAAGGGATACTGCAACCTGACCTATGGTCGCCCGATTAAGGTCAGGGATGATCCAGAGTGGAACTCAGTGTTTGGGTATCTGTTCGATCACCTGAATCACGAAAAAAAACTGAAGGCCATTCGAGTCCTAGATGTGCCGTTTACTCGCAACATGAACGTTTCTCAGTTGTCGGAGTACATGGACGCAATGAGTCGAGACTACCGGCAAGAAGGGTTTGTGCTGGCGCAACCGGAGGAGCGGAATTGAACCTCACAGGCCAATCCATCTACGCAAAGGACCCAGACTACCGGACAAGCCGCAACAGCGGTGATGACCCGGAGTATCTGGCCAAGGTCCGTTCACTGCCATGCTGCATTTGCTACGAATACGGCATGAAGCAGGAAAGTCGGACGACAGCACATCACGTCATCATGGGGCGCGGTGGGTCACGCAGAACACCGGATAAAATGGCGATCCCGTTGTGCGACGGGCACCACCAGGGAGACCGCGACACAAGCAAAATAGCAATTCACAGACAGCCTAAGGCGTGGCGAGAGGCCTACGGCCCTGACACGGACTGGATTGGCTGGACACAGGAGCGATGCGTATGAATGAATCTTATAAAAGGGATGTTGAGGCGTTGCGCCTGCTGCATCGCGATTGGGACGAAAAAACGAAAGGTGATCAGCAGGCCATTCACCACACGTTCATGTACACGATTAGCGCAGCTGTTGAGGCTGGCGTCGTTGCCTTTCCAGATAAAGCCGATGGAGAGGGAGAGTCGTCGTGAGCATCCTGACCACCACCTACGCGCCGGGCACACTCACGGAACAGCAGATTGGCGAGATATGGAAGGCCAAGGCCAAGGTGGCTGGCAATCGTCGGGGCGCGCCAAGCTTAGCGCCATCAAATAGCGGCACCAAGAAGGCAGACCGCGCAATGGTGAATGGAGGATTTGCGCGAATAATGAACGCCCTCAAGGACGGACCCAAGACGCCAAGCGAGATAGCGGGTCTAGCGGGTTTAGCGCCAGTAACAACGCAGCAGTATTTGTATGACATGCGGCTTAAGGGGCTGACGGAAATAGAAGGCGGCGTTGGCAGGTCGAAGATATGGCGGTTGGTAGCCAAATGAACCTCACACCCATGGATTCAGTCAGGGCCGCAATCATCAACG
Source organism: uncultured Paracoccaceae bacterium (assembly GCA_937995865.1). GTDB lineage: Bacteria > Pseudomonadota > Alphaproteobacteria > Rhodobacterales > Rhodobacteraceae > Shimia_B. The sequence goes on from CALKJA010000047.1 coordinate 13,047, forward strand.
CAATGCTTGAAGATATGACCGTGATTGATCTTTGGATGTGCGCCGAACACGCCGAGACATCGGAAGACTTCGACACGGCAGTAAATGAATTGGCGCAGGCAGTGCCATCAGAAACAACAGGGCAGGGGTGATATGGCAGGCTTTGACTTTACGCAGCTGGGTGAATTCGAGATTGAATATGGGGAAACCGCGAACCCCGAAATATTCGTGACTGAGCACGAGACGCACTCATTGCTGTTGGGGCCGGACGGGGAGCCGCTGCAGTACGAAACACACCCAATCGGGTTTATTCTGAAGCACAGGCAGGGGTAAGAGCAGATGACCAAGACCAGCAGAAGCAGCGGACCAATGATTGATCCCAGCACGCCACCAATGGACATAAATACAGCCCCTAGAGATGGGACAGAGATTCTTTTGTTTGGCCGTACTGAGTGGGAGGATTATGGCGACAAGAATGACCCGCCAGTATGGGTTGTGGGGTATTTCGACGATGAAAATTCAAATGGCTGGGTGGCGACTACCGCCAATCCATACCAAGACGATGTACACGCGACTCATTGGTATCCACTGCCCGCCGCGCCAACTACAATAAAGGGTGTGTAAGAGAAGATGGCCAAGACCAGTAGAACAGCACGGAAGAGCCGTAGGAAGTCCGTCAGCGTGGCACCTATGCCATTTGGCGGGGACCATGGCCCGGGGACAAGAGCTGCCACTGTCGGTACGCTCCTAGAGCCTGTGGTGGACGATATGGGACGCAACCCTAACCACATGGGCAGGCGACGGCGCAAAATCATCATAGATGACATGCTCAAGCGTCAAACAATTACCATGCGCCAGCACCAAGCAGCAGAGGCTATCCAATTGGCCTACCTTGGGGTGCAGCGACTATCCAGCGGTGGTCCGCTACAGGAGCAGGTGCAGTCGTCGCCCAAGCCAGACGCCGCCGTTGCCATTCAGGTCGGCGCAAACTCACGTTTCGTTAGGGTCATGAAGGCAGTCAAGTCATCTGACCGTGAATTGATCGAGGCCGTGTGCTTTCACAACAAGCCGCTGCGGTCAGCTATTCGAGGCGGGTATGTGCGAGGGTATACGCGTTTTCGTGAAGCGCTAGATTTAGTGGCTGACCACATGAACTATTGACGGGAAATAAAAAGCGGTATATTTGTACAATACGGGCGAGGCGCGGTGACGAAAAATCACGCGCCTTGTTTGTTTCACAGTTCATTCAATCAGCAATGACGCAGCTAACGTTAGAGATATGATTGCCTGCGTTGTCTAGCCTGACTTGAGTAGCAAGGTTATTTGCGATTGTGTTCTGCACTGAAACCAGAACGCCCGATTCAGTATAGCCAGCGCATGTTATCCATGTGCCTGCATTTGTGTCGGATATGTTGACCAGAAGATAGTTGCCTGATCGGCTAGGTATAAGGCTGTCGATAGTAAGCGTATCCCATTCATGCGCTGTTGCAGATTGGGATATGATGGGCAGGCATAGCGCTAATCGCTTCATGTTCAAACCTCGGTGGTGTTGATGGGCGGATGGGATCACAGCCTAAGCAGGCACGAAAGAGGCTACGGCTATCAGTGGGTCAAGACAAGGGCCAGGGTTCTGCAGCGTGATGGGTATCTATGCCAGCCCTGCCTAAAGACAGGTAGGCCAACGCCAGCCACAGAGGTGGACCACATCACACCAAAGGCACAAGACGGAACAGACGATTACGACAACCTGCAATCTATATGCACTGACTGCCATAAGGTGAAGACCAAGGCAGAGACATCAGGGCGCAAGGATAGACTGCAATATGACGCACAAGGATATCCGATATGGTAACGAACACGACTGAACGCAATCACGCTTACGATGTTAGCCCCAAGGACGCTGCTATTGCAGTAGAGCAATTCCTTAATGACTGCGGGTATGTGATGGATGGGTTGAAGATGATCGAAGCCGCTGGCGGTAAGTTGGGCCGGTATAGCTTTGATGATCTATGATGTGGGGGGGGTATGCAAATCTTTGCACCCTCTGAACTCGGGACCGGCGGGGGTAACCACTTTTTCACATCCACAGTTGAAACATTAGGAAAGATTTGATGGCTAACGCGCAACTTCCTATGGCAAAGGCCAAGATACTTGGGGCAGATAAAAAGAACCCGCAGCGATATCGTGGCCAAGGGGTGACGCCCAAGAGTGGCCGTAGCGTCGGGCCTGCTCCTGAATGGATGAGCGACAGCGCAAAGGAAGCTTGGGCAGATTTGGTTGATGAGGTTGGCGCTTGGGTAACTTACGAGCATCGCTTTGCCGTTGAAAACGCAGCCCTGATACGCGGGCAGATCAGGGATATGGTTTCGACTGGCGATCCTATTGCTGCCTCATTGTTTTCTGCGGCTAGCACGGCTGTCAGCAAGCTGGCGGCATCACCCGTTGATGAAAGTAAAGTTCCAGCGCCCGAAGACGGCGACGTAGACCCGACTGATGAGTTCCTCAATTGACGATCCCGTCACCGCTTATGCGAAGGCGGTAGAGGCGGGCGATATAATTGCGGGACCGCATGTAAGGGCGGCGGCAAGGCGACACTTGGATGATCTTGACTGGGCTGGTGACCGGGGTTTTGTTTTTGATGCTGACGCGGCGGATCGGTTTTATCGGTTTTGCAGCACGGTCTTGAGGTTGTCGGAAGGCCAGTTTGACGGGGTGCCGTTTGAGCTTGAGCCTTCACAGAAGTTTATCTGCGGATCGCTGTTTGGGTGGAAGTCAAAGGCAACCGGGAAGCGTCGGTTCCGCAGGGCGTATATTGAGCAGGGCAAGGGCAACGGCAAGTCACCCATGGTTGGTGCGATTGGCCTTTACGGCATGGTTTCGGACGGTGAATCCGGCGCGCAAATATACGCGGCTGGGGCTACCAAGGATCAGGCGGGAATTCTCTTCAGAGACGCTGTGGGCATGATTAACAAGGCCCCATCTCTAGACAAGGTTATAAGGCGGTCAGGCGGGCCGGGACGGGAGTACAACTTGGCCCACATGAAGAGCGGTTCGTTCTTTAGGCCAGTTTCTAGGGAAACAAAGAAGACAGGTTCCGGCCCCCGCCCGCACTTCGCGCTTTGTGATGAGGTCCACGAACACCCAGACGGTGGCGTTATCGAGACGCTAGAGCGTGGCTTTAAGTTTCGTGAGCAACCTTTGTTGATCATGATCACGAACAGCGGCTCTGACAGGCAGTCGATTTGCTGGCAAGAAAGAAAGCACGCGGTCAATGTTGCGGCGCAAGACGTAGAAGATGATACGACCTTTAGCTATGTTTGCGCGCTGGACGATGAGGACGAGCCCTTTGAAGACCCGTCTTGCTGGATAAAGGCCAACCCGCTTTTGGGAGTCACGATCACAGAGGACTACCTGGCTATTCAGGTGAAGCAGGCTAAAGATATTGCGGCCAAGGCGAACGGAATTAGGCGCTTGCATTTCTGCGAATGGACCGATGCCGAAAGCGCATGGATCAGCCGCAAGATGTGGGAAAGCGTAGAAGACCACACGTTAGAAATTGAGCAATTTAAGGATAAGCGCGCATTTGCCGGATTGGACCTATCAGCGAAAACCGACCTTACGGCCAAGGCTTTGGTTTTTGAAGACGGCTTCGCAGATGATGGGCAGCCAAAGTTTGCCGCCTTTGTCCACGGGTACACGCCATCCGATACCCTTAAAGCAAGGGCAGAAAAGGACGGCGCGCCATATGATTTGTGGGTTGACGCGGGGTTCCTGACGGCAACACCGGGCAAAAAGACGCGACTGGACTTTGTTGCGCAGGATTTGATTGACGATTCAGAGGCTTTTGATCTTGAATTCGTTGCATATGACAACTTTTTGATAGCCGATTTCGAGGCTGTTTGCGGCGACATGGGCGCAAGCTTCCCTATGCTGGACCACCCACAGGGATGGACGAAGCGCAAAAGGCAGTCACCAGACGGCACGGAAATAACGCTTTGGATGCCGGGTTCGGTAGACGAGCTTGAAACTTTGATTATGGAGGGCCGTTTGCGGGTTCATGTAAACCCTGCATTGCGGTCTGCGGTTGCCTCGGCGACCTTTGATACATCACCCGCAGACTTGCGGCGCTTTACGAAGCACAAGGCAACAGGACGGATCGATATGGCGGTTGCTTTGGCTATGGCAGTGGGCGCGGCTACTTCGCGGGATTATGGCGAGGCGCTTACATCCCCTTGGGATGATGACGATTTTGAATTGGCGGTTGGCTAATGTTTGGTTTCGGCAGGAAAAAAACAGAGTCTAGAAGTTCGCTTAACCAGTCTCAGGGGCGTTCTTTCCTTGAAATTGTTGGCCTTAGTTCCGAGGCCGAAGTTTCTATGGAAGACGCTCTTGGGGTTCCTGCTGTGTGGGCGGCGGTCAACTTCATTGCGGGCACGATGGCAGGCCTGCCATTGAGCGTTTACCAGACGAACGCGCAGGGCGTTAAAGCTAAGGTAAGGTCTACAGCGGCAAACCCGGTTGTTGATATGCTTCACCGCACTGCAAATGATGATCTTTCATCGTATCAGTGGCGCTTTGACATGTTCGTTGGTGTTCTGACTGAAGGCCGCGATGTGACATACATCGAAAGGGACAGCGCGAAACGGCCAATAAATCTTATGCCGCTGCCGGGTGCGAAAGCCAAGATGCTGCCAAATGGCCGCAAGCAATATGAATACAGGGCCAACGGCGTTACAAAGATATATGACCAGGCGGAAGTCTTGGACATGACCTTTATGCTGCGGTCTGATCGGGTTTCGCATAGGTCACCATTGCGCCAATGCGCTATCGCAATCGGAAAGGCATACAACGCCAATAAGTACGGCTCAAAGCTTTTCGCCAGTAATGGCTTGCCTGCGTTTGTTCTGGAAGGGCCGTTTAATTCTGAGAAATCGGCACTACGGGCTTCCGAGAACGTGGCGGACGCAACGAAGGAAGCGGCGCGGCGCGGCGCGAACGTCTTGGCTATCCCCATTGGCCACCAGCTTAAGGCCTTGAGCCACGATCCTGACAAGATGCAACTGGTTGAGGCGCAGAACTTTGCCGTTGTTGAGATCGCCCGGATATTTTCTTTACCGCCCACATTTTTGCAGGACTTGTCGCGGGCAACATTCAGCAATTCAGAACAACAGGATTTGCACCTCGTAAAGCACACGTTGAAGCGGTGGGTTGAGCAGTTCGAAGCCGAATTGAACCTGAAACTGTTTGGCCGCAATGCAAACCGATTTGCTGAGTTCAATTTGGACGGACTTTTGCGTGGCGACTACAAAACACGGATGGAGGGCAATAGCACGGCCATCCAGACCGGCCAGTTAACCCCGAACGAAGCCCGCAGCATGGACAACCGACCACCTCTAAGCGGTGGCGATGCCTTGTTGATTCAGGGTGCTACAGTGCCTTTGGATGGCCATACAGACGCAGAAGAACCCGCACCAGAAAGCGAGATTGACAATGACACAACGTGAAATTCGCGCAGGTATTCCAGCGGAGGTCAGGGCCGATGCTGATGGTATTAAAGTCGAAGGCTACGCCGCTGTGTTTGGTGAACGAACGAATATCGGCGATATGTTCGAGGAAGTGATCGAGCGCGGGGCATTCACTGACGCAATTGGGCGTGATGACGTGGTTTTCCTTGTGAATCATGAGGGTTTACCATTGGCTCGCACGCGGTCTGGCACGCTTAGGCTTACCGAGGACGAGCGTGGGCTTAAGATTGAAACATCTTTGGACCCGGAAGATCCTGATGTTAAGTCGATTGCGGGCAAGATGAAGCGTGGCGATCTGGACAAAATGTCATTCGCTTTTTATCCAGATGTGCAGGAATGGGATGAAAGTGGCGATCTGCCCTTACGGACAATTAAGCGCGCGTCCCTTTATGACGTAAGCGTGGTGACAACCCCAGCATATGACGGCACGGAAATTGCCTTGCGGAGCTTGGAGGCATCGCGCCCACAGCAGATTTCCGCGACAGAATTTCGAGCGCAGCAGAAGGCGCGCTTGATGCGATAACGGCGGTTCCCGCTGTTTGCCCATCCCGGCCCTTGGGCAAGGCCAGTTTGAACGCTGCGAGGCTGTTCGACATCCCATAGAAGGAACGTCACAAATGACGACCATTACAGAAATGCGGGAACAGGCAGCAAATGTTGTTGCTGAAGCCCGCTCACTGCTTGATGCGATTAGCGACAAGTCCACACCAGAGCAGCGCACAGAGGCCGAACAAGCCGTTGACAAGGCGCTTGACGAGGCCGCAACGCTTGAGGCGCGCGCTGAGCGCCTAACCAAGCTTGAGGACGCGGAAAAGCGCGCTGAACAGGTCGCAGAGGCTGCAGAGCGTCGGGCGCGTGACGAAAAACGCCCACAGTATGATGCTGCAGACTCCGCCAACGGCGGTATGGACTATCGCACAGCGTTCCATGGTTGGCTTCGGTCAAAAACGGAAGATGGCGAACCACTGACAGCCGAGGCACGTTCTGTTCTTCGCGCTGGCTTTGGTAAGCTTGAGGCCCGTGCGCAGACTACAGCAAACGCTGCTGGCGGTTATTCGATCCCCGAAGAAATGATGGGTGAGATTACACGCTCCATGCTGGCCTTTGGACCTATGTATGATCCCGGCGTGACGCGCGAAATCGTGACATCAGGCGGCAACCCTATGCCATGGCCAACTGTTGATGACACGGCCAGTACAGCAAGCGCGCACACTGAAGGCGCAACGCTGACAGACGATGGTGGCAAGGATGTGACATTCGGCACAAAGCAGCTTGATGCTTTTGCGTTTGACACTGAATGGCTGCGTATCTCGAAAGAGCTTATGGACGACAGCTTCTTGGCTGTCGAAGCGCTGATTGGGTCTCTTCTGGGCGAGCGCCTTGGCCGCATTGCGAACCTTCAGTTGACAACCGGTAGCGGTTCATCTACTCCCAACGGCATCGTGACGGCATCCGGGCTTGGCGTTACGGCGGCGGGCGCTGCGGCGGTGACTGCAGACGAAGTGATCGACCTGCAGCATTCTGTTGACCCGGCCTACCGTGGCGCGCCTGGCGTTGCATACATGATGAACGACAGCACACTGAAAGCTGTTCGGAAGCTCAAAGACGGGGATGGAAACTATCTGTGGCAGATGGGCAATATCCAGGGTGGCATCCCAGCGACTTTGAACGGTAGCCGCCTCATCATCAACCAGCAGGTTCCTGATCTGGGAACTGGCAACAAGTTCATGCTGTTCGGTGACATGCAGAAGTACTTCGTCCGCAAGGTTGGTCAGCCTCTTATCGGCGCAATCTCTGACAAGGACTTTTGGCCTGGTGTTGGCGTTGCGGGCTACATTCGCTTTGACGGTGAATTGTCTGACGTCGCCGCAGTCAAGCACCTCATCAACGCTTAATCGTTTCTCAGGGCGGCAGGTTTTCTTGCCGCCTCATTGAACCGATAAGGGGAAAAGACATGAAGATTAAACTTGAGGTAGCGCGAGCGTCTATTGATGGCCCGCAGGATCGGTTTGACGTTATCGACGTGCCCGAAGATGAGGCGCGCCGTATGATTGAAGCAGGCCAGGCTACGCTTGTCCGTGACGGGAAGGCCAAGGAAAAAGCTGTGAAGCGCAACAAGCAAGAGATCGCTGTTAAGTGACCTATCGCAGCGGCGATCACATTGTTAGCCGTGTCACTGCGGCGACAGGTTATCCTGTGTCTTTGGCTGACATGAAGGACCACTTGCGGGTTGATGGGGCGGACGAAGACAGCCTGATTGAATCGTATATTTCCGCTTGTGCTGGCATGATTGGTCCTGAAGGTGAGTTGGGCTTTGCCTTACTTACAGAAACATGGTCGGAGTCGTTTCAAAGCCCGAACAAGGACGTGTATCTGCGCGTCTTGCCGGTCACCGGGTTGGTTTCTGTCACATATTACGACTTGGATAACGCAGAACAAACGGCATCACTGCCTGATTTCGAGCTTTATAAGTCAGGGGATTGGGCGTTCGTGCGGTCGGACAACTGGCCCGGTACATACGATAGACCAGACGCCATCACAGTCACTTACCAGGCCGGGTTTGGCGCGGAGCCTGACGTGCCTGACGAAATAAAGCAGGCAATCAAGCTGATAGTCGCGCACTGGTATCAAAACCGTGAAAGCTCATCTGAGAAGAACCTTAAGGAAATACCAATCGCGGCAAGTCATTTGCTGGGGCTGCGCCGCGTGGGGTGGTACGGATGAACGACCAAGACAGGCTTTTCAAGTTCAAGATGGACCGGCAGGGGTTTGGCAATTTGGCAATTGGCAGTGCGTCAGTTGGGACCTCTACGCCGCTTGTTGTGGATATCCCCGCGCCCGGTGCGGGCTGGGTTATCGTGCCGTTCAACTTCCATATTCAGGCGCAAGCTGTTGGCTGCCGTTTTCTGAGTTCCTTGCTGGCCAACCCGGTGATAGAAGATCTTGATGCCAGAACGGTTCGGATCGCGCGCACTGATGATCAGGGTGTCGAAGCTTTTGGGACCGATACGCCCATGCGCCACAACAGTGAATTTGACAGATCTAACGATCTTGTGGCTGAGGTGCAGGCAATCTCCGGTTCAAGTCTTGAAAACAAGGGCCTTCGGATGACCTTTAACGGCATAAACTCTACTTACGAGATGCAATATGCATACTGCGTTTACAAAATCATTGGGGTGATGGATGACTGATTTTTTTGAAGGATACGACAGCGGCATTTCTGGCCCTGCAACCCGGCACTTCGCCATTACCCCTGCTGATGCGGACTTGGCTATCGTGCCTCGTGCGCTTTGGGTTGATGCTGACGGCACGCTCGTTATCCGCGATGCTTTGGGTGCTGACATCACTTATAACGTGATAGCGGGCGTGATACTCCCATTCAGGGGCATTCAGATCAGGGCTGCGTCAACCGCCACTGTGGTCGGATGGTACTAACGTGCCAACGGCAGGCGCGCTTGATCAGCGGATAACGTTTCGCGAATACACCGAAGTGCGGGATGATCTTGGCGGCGTAACGCAGACATGGGCGGACTTTGCAGCAGTTCCGACTGTTTGGGCAAGCGTGAACCCTAGCCGGGGGCGCGAAGCTTTTGAGCATGACCGGGAAAACGCGACCGCAAGTTACAAGTTCATTGTCCGCTATCGTGATGATGTAGACGAACGTCACGCAATTTTGTGGAAAGGCGTTCTCTACAATATCCGGTCCGTCAACATCGCTTCGCAGCGCGATCTCTATCTTGAAATTCATGCGGAACGTGGCGTTGGGGGTGCAGGCTGATGGACAATGGTAACGGCCTGGACGTTCAGGGTCTTGATGATGTTGAACGGGTCTTGGGTGAAATGGCCCCGCGTGAAGCGTTTAACCTAACCCGCTCAACGGTTCATGTCGTAGCTGGTGAAATCGCAAAAGACGCCCGCCGGGATATGCCGGTTGATGAGGGTGACCTAAAAGCTGGAACGAAGCACAAGCGCGAAAGGCCGCGTGGTGACAGTGTTGAATCGACAGTCAGATCACGCGAGTTTTATTGGCGGTTTCTGGAATACGGCGACGGCCCAGACGGCGAAGAGCACGCGATGTTTGGCAAGGCTGTCAACAAATTTGCCGCCAACCGCGAAACCATACTGACGCAGTTGTTTGTAAAAAAGCTTGAGCAGCGCCTTGCGCGCTTGGCGAGGCAGCAAGGCGGATGAATATCGATACTGAGATGCCAAGGGGCCTTGTGGCTGTGCTGGATGCCGCGCAAGCGTCTCTGGGTGTAACCGGGATATACGACAGGAAGCCACAGGATGGGCCGGGGTCTACAGCGTTTCCTTACGTGGTTTATTCTGTGTTTCCAACCATGCTGGACACCAGCACTGAGTTTGGTTTCCGGGTTTTGATCCGCATTAAGGTTTACGACCAAGGTGGAAGCAAGACCCGCGCGCTTGGTGTGCTGGGCGGCGTCTATGATCTGTTGCACCGGCAAAACCTGAGCGTGTCGGGGTTCAACGTCTATGACCTTTATCAGTCAGAATCAGATTGCACAGTAAGTGCAGACGGAAACGTGCGCGGACTTAGCGAATACGTGGCTTACGCAGAAGCCGAATAAGGCGGGTTTTCCGCGCAATTTCTCAGTAAATGGAGGCCGATATGGCTAAGCAAGCAGGGCGTCTATTCGTCCTTAAAAAGAACAATGTGACAATTGGTGGAGGGCTTGAGCATGGCCTAACCGTAAACGGTGAACCTATCGACGTACAGTCGAAAGAGGATCTTGGGTTTGTGACATACTTGGCGGATACGCTGGTTGGCCGGTCTTGTGTTGTTACGATCAGCGGCCTGGATAGCGACAAGGTTCTTCGCGGGCTGGCGCTGGATACTGACCCGGCATCCGTGTTTCTTACGGACATCACGCTTGAATACGGTGACGGTGATGTGCTGAGCGGTGATTTCGTCATGACGGGCTTTGGCAACACCGGCAGCAATGACGCTGGTCTGCAGTTCTCGGCCACATTCACCAGTGACGGTCAATGGACCTACACGCCTGGGGTTTAATGAATGGAGTCTTTTGAGCGCGTAGAACTTGATTGGAAAGGCGAAACCTATGCGGTTGAGCCTGACAGGGTCATGGGTCTTGTTCTCTCTATTGAGCAGGCATTGACCCAAGGACATCAACAGCAAGCAATGTCAGTTCTGTTCCGGGCTGAAGGCCCCCCGCACGGCGTTCTAGCGGCTGGGTATGGCGCTGCGTTGCGCTACGCAGGGGTCAAGGTAAGAGACGATGAGGTTTATCTTTATTTTCAGTCTGGTCTTGCTGAAGGTGATGCGTCTCGTATTGAAATGGTGCAGGCCGCTACGATGGGTTTGATTGCCATTATGTCGCCGCCTATGGGGCGTGTGTTCGATCTGGCCGCTGATTTGCCCGGCGGCGATATAAAAAAAAAGAAGAACTCGGCCTAGTCCGGGGGCTTCATAAGATTGCCGTAGGGTCCAAGCTTGTGTCAGCAAGTGAGTTCTGGCGGATGACCCCTTGGCAGGTTTGGTGGGTCATAGAAGACAATATGCCTGACGAATTACCTAGTATGATGATGCAGTCTGACATTGATGAAATCACATTGATGATCGAACGCGCCAAGAAGGAAGAGCAATATGGCTAGCGTTGTTGGTGATATCGTTGTCAGGGTCGGAGCGAACGTCCGTGACTTCAGAAATGGGATGCGCGATGTAGGGCGCGAGGGTGCCCGAATGGGTGAAAACGTCGCGAAGGCAAGTGCTGTTGTTGTTGCGGCCATGACGGCTATTACAGCCTCTGTACTCGCGATGGCAAAGGAAGCGGCGGAAGCTGGCACGGAAATAAAAAATCTATCTGACGTTGCTGGTGTTGGAACAACAGAGTTTCAGAAGATGGCTGCGGCAACCGCGTCTGTTGGTGTTGAGCAGGATAAGCTTTCTGACATTCTGAAGGATGTTAACGATAAATTCGGTGACTATATGGCTACGGGCGCTGGCCCCTTGGCCGATTTCTTTGAGAACATCGCGCCACTTGTAGGTGTGACAGCGGATCAGTTTGCCCGGCTTTCTGGACCGGAGGCCTTGCAGCTTTATGTCACGTCTCTTGAGGAGGCCAGCGTGTCTCAACAAGAGATGACGTTTTATATGGAGGCGCTTGCGTCGGACGCAACAAGCCTTATTCCGCTGCTGGCGAACGGCGGCGCGGCTATGAGGGACCTTGGCGACGAGGCAGAGCGTGCGGGGCGTGTGCTGAGTGAAGATGCGATTGACGGCGCAGTAGAGCTTAATAGGGAGTTAAAAGCACTTACTGAGACTATGAGGATGCAGGCAACAGCCGCAGTTCTGGAGCACAAGGAAGAACTGTTAATCCTCGTATCGTTCATATCTGATAAAGTGCTGCCCGCCTTGTCATGGATGGTTGGGATACTTGTTAAATCTGCTGAGGGCTGGGCTGCTTTGGGTCGGGCCGCACGTGATGCCGTGCAGCCCCTAACTGACGCGATTGCGCTGATGGAGCGATCCGGCACACCTGAATATGGGGCTGCGGGGACTGGTGCGCCAAATCCGTTTGAGGGTCCTAACGCAATAACATCTGACGAGTTTTTTGGTAGTGCCGCTCCTGCCGCCAGCGTGGAAGAGCGGCAAGAAGATCTGGAGTCGTATCTTGACGATCTACCGCCCGCACCAACTCCTAAAGTGTATAGCGGTAGGTCGGGGCAGGGTGGCCCTGATGCGGACCAAATCCTTGAAGGCCTTGTTGCCGCGCGGCAGGCTGCAAACGAAGAGATTGAGGAAGAGGAAGAGCGCCACGCGGGGCGGGTGTTCGAAATCAAGGAAGAAAGTCTTGAGGAAATTGCCGAAGCCGAAGCCAAAGCGGCGCAGGCTCGGTATCAAGCCTATTCACAGGCTTTCAACGATGTGGCCAGCTTGGCCAATTCCGAGAACGACAAGCTGGCAAAGATAGGCCAAGCGGCGGCGCAAATACAAATTGTCCGCGAGGGTGTCCAGTCTGCTTCAAGCGCATGGCAAAAGGGTATGCAGATCGGCGGACCACCACTCGCAGCAGCTTTTGCGGCGGCATCTGCGGCCAAAACAGCGGCCTTGCTTTCACAGGTCGGCGGTAGTGGCGGCGGGGGCGGCGGTTCATCGTTTGGCACTTCGGCGAGCGAAGGGCCTCTGGCGGTTACGCTGCAGGGCGTCAGTCCTGATGAGTTAATCTCAGGTGCCAGCGTAAGCGATCTGTTTGAAAGATTGAGTGAAGAGGCAGGCGACCGTGGCATTACGTTTGTAGGGGCATCCTGATGGGGCTGAATATCACGCAATTGCGCCTTAGTCAGATGGCCGCAGAGGGTTACGAGAACAACCCACTGGCAACGGCTTACGATTATACCTCTGATGCTACGCTGTCATCAAATACGACAGACCTTGCTGATGGTGACATTGCGAACTTGAATGACCCCGGCACGTTTAGCTTTTGGTCGCCTGATACATCGGGCATCACATCGCTGACCCTGACTGCAGTCTTGGCCGCGTCTCAGGTGGTGAATTTCATCGGCCTTGTTGCCCATAATCTCGGCGACACGCTGCCAGCGATTACGTTTGCTTACAGTGATGACGGCGGCGCAACTTGGTTCGACATCGATACTGTCACTGTAGTGGACGATTCAAACATCGGACTTTACTTTCAAGATGTGGCGGCAGGCAGGTTTCGCCTGACGTTCGCAATATCTGATGGCGATGCTATCTCAATAGGCGCACTGGCCATAAGTGACATGCTTGCCTTTCCGTCGCGCATTTATAGTGGATACACGCCATCGCTGCAAGCGACTGCGGTTGAGTTGCAATCAAACGTGACCGAGGGCGGTAACTACATCGGTTCTTCCTTTGTTCGTCGCGGCCAGATGGGGTCTGTTGCGCTTGAGCATCTTTCCAGTGACTTCATTAGGGGTGACCGATTTCGTGCATTCCAGACCCGGTTCAATAATGGTCTACCGATGTTCTGGGCGTGGCGGCCTCTCAAGTATGAAGATCTGAAATATGCTTGGCGTTCGGGTGATGTGATTACACCAACGAATATGGGCATACTGGACCTGATGGCGTTCACGATGAAGTTCCGGGCATACGATGGCTGAGATTATTCAAATCGTTGAGTTCGATATGGACTTTTGCGCGCTGTCATACGGGACAGGGGCTTGTAATGCTGTTCTAGGTTCAACCGGGCAGGCCAAGTGCTTCAACACGTTCAAGACTTGCCAGGATAAAGCTAATTATGACAAGGGTTCTCTGACGCTTCGCTTTGGCAAGAACGTTGACGGGATGCCCAAGGGCGTTACGATCTTTCCTGCCCTCACGTCTGTGTCAATCAATCCGCTCAAGATCAACCTTTCTGCGCTTGACGGTGACCTAAGCCCATTGGGGCGTAGCGAGCGCGTCACGATCAAGATGAAGGATTTTCTCTATTCTGATGTGCTGACTGACAAGTATAGGGCCGAGCGCATTTCTGGGGCCGCACAGCAAAGCGGCATTGGCTACAATCCGCACGACCAAGGCACGTTCTTTTCGCGTTTGGCTTCGCGCAATCCGTTTTACTTTGGTCGTGCGATCCGGGTTTTGCAGGGCGATCCCGGGCAGGCGCTGTCCGCGATGGACACCCGGCATTACGTTGTCGAGGAATTTTCAAGCCCTGATGTGAATGGCAACGTTACGATTGTTGCGCGCGATTTGTTTTCTGCGACAAGAAATGAAAGCGCGCTTTGTCCGCAGTATTCGGGGGCCGTGTCCGGTGAAAGTGACAATCCTTTTGAACTTGAACCGGCAGGCATAGGAGCAACTCTACCCGCGTCAGGGAAGTGCTTGATCAAAGGTAAGATAACAGACTTCACAAGATTGGGTGATGTTATAACTCTATCTGATCCGCCAGATGGGTCATTAACGGGCGCTTCATTTCAGCCGGTTTATGTGGTTGAGAATGAAGCTGTTAACGATGTTCTCTATGATTTAATTGTCAACTTTCTTGGTGCTGACGCATCGCTGATAGATAGTTCGGCGTGGCAGTCAGAATACGACAATTACGGCGCTGGCATGACGTTAGACGCGCAACTGACAGAGCCCGAGAACGCCTTGGATCTTATATCAGAAATTTGTCAGCTTGGCGTCGTTGTTTGGATGGACACCAGATCGCAGAAAATAGAGTACAGGCATGTTAGAGCGCCTTCTGAAATTGAAGTTTCTGAAATAAATGATGATCGGAATATTCTTGAAAGGTCCATCAAGACAACAGACCGACATGACTTGCGCGTGTCTCAGGTTGCTTTTTATCATGACATCATTGACCCGAAGGCAAGCGCGTCCTCCAATGACAACTTTGATAAGCTATTACTGACAGTAGATCTGGATTCGGAAAGCACAAACCAATACAATAAGTCAAATGTGAAGACGTTTTACACGCGCTGGATTGGCGCGGATGATACCGCACTTACAGCCATTGCTGCGCGCCTTTTGGATCGAAATAACGAAATTCCCACGGACATGACGTTTGATATAGATATAAAAGATAGGGCGCTTGTGCCTGTCATGGGGTTTATCGACGTAACCAGCCGTGTGTTTAGTGATTTCGACGGCGCGTCCCAAACAATCCGAATGCAGGTTAAAGAAGTAAACGAAATTATGCCGGGTATTCGTGCGCGAATTACAGCCCAGAGCATAGGCGAGGGATAGAAAATGCCGACACTTTGCACCGTATCAGGTGATCTATATGACCTTGCGGGCAATCTCTTGCCCAATCAGGCGCTTTCCCTGACGCGGGTTGATGTGCTTGGCCAAGACGGCTCTACGGTCATCCCCAAGAACTACGAGGTTATTTCGGATGGTTCGGGGGCTGTCAGCTTTGATGTGTTCCCCGGTAACTACACTGGTGTTGTGTCCATCAATCGGCGTGTTGAGAAGTTCGCTTTGGCGGTCCCTGAGGCCGCAACGGCAAACTTGCATGACATCATTGACCAAGCGGCGGTGCCGATCACACCTAGCGATGTGCTCGTTGCTCAAGCTGCCGCCGCAGATGCTTTGGGCTACAGGGACGAGGCCGAGGCGTTCAAGGACCAAGCACTTGTTCAGACGATATCGTCTGACCCAGATATCCGAAACGATTCAACACAACTAGCCTCGCGAGGTACGATTGAGGGCAACCTATATCTGACCGGGAATGCGGCTGTAATAGATACAGCGGTTGATGATGATCTGGACAATGCCATTGAAGGCGGGGTCTATACGCTGACTGGCAGCTACCAGAATGGGCCGTCCGGCGCGGCGGCGGCAACAATCACCGGTGTGATGACGGTTATTCGCAGGGACAGAAACTCAGGGCCACGTGTCGTACAGTCAGTAATTACGGGCGGGTCAATCTTTTCAGAAAGACGCCGAGTAGGGACGGGCAATCCGGTAGTGTGGGGAGAATGGGAAAACCCATTTGAAAGCGTTTACTTTGTCGCGGCCTCAAGTTCTCAAACCCTAAGCGAAAACGATGGAACTGTTTCTGTTGAAATAGCAGGGCCTATAGCCGTTCCTGCGGGGGATTATCTGGTTGAAGTGCCGGTGCAAGTCTTCTTGTTTTCGGGCGGAACGGCTGGAGAGCCTATTTACGGCGACATATCTCTGGCCATAACCAACGATGCTGACGATCAAAGTCTGTCAACACTCAGTTCGGCGTTGATCAGAAACGACCGTGCTTATTTTTCGGACAGCTTGAATGATGACCAAACTATTCGTGAAATAGTCGCAACGCGATCCCTGACACTATCCGTCACGACTGACATTGATTTTACCATAAACCTTGATACCAGGGCGCAGACGGACACAGCGCAAGATATTCAATATACAACACGGTTCATAAAGCTCACAAAAATTGTAGAGCTTGCCTAGACAATTGACACCACAACCATAACGCAACCATGGTCTTCTTTTGAGAGGGCCGCACATGAAAGACATGAATATGACCGAACGTGAACTGATCGACCAAGTGCAGGAATGCATCGCTGGCGGCAAGCTGGGGCTGCGCGAGTTGCAAAAGATCAACGCAAAGGCAGGCCGTGACGAGGCGTCCAATGCCTGTATGAAGCATCGTCATCAGTTGGGGGTACTGCACTCTGAAATGACTGAGTCATTGCATAAGTTCTACCCTGACTTTGCAAGCGATGTGCAGCGGTCGGGCGAACGTTGATAGACTGGCAAAATCTTGTCGTATGGCCGTGGCTCTTGGCGGGCGCGGCCATATGCAGCGTTTGGAATTGGCGCGCAGGCGCGGCGTTCGCGTCGTGCGTCCTGCTGGTTAAGCTCATCCAGCAAATGCATCATGAATCTGAGCAGATCATGTTTTTCAGTATATACAGCGTAATAGGTGTTTTGGTGTTTTTTAAGTGGGACAAACACGCCGGGGTTGTGTTATGTTTAGCGGGAATGGTTTATATCCCGCACATGGCGGGCTTCATTATGCAATTCCCCAAAATCGTCCTGATTGAGGTATTGCTATTCTTGGGGATGGCGGTCTGTGCTTACAATGGCCCAAGTGGCGGAATACTGGCCCGCCTTGCTCATTCTGACAGCACTGGATCTGGCCGTCTTGCTCGTGGGGGGCAAGTATCTCATCCCCAAGGCCATGGCCGCACTCAGGCGCGCGACTAAGCGAGAAGAGTGATCTTCGCTCTAAAGGAATAACAAGAAATGACAGATAGATCACCATTCCCCGGTAACCGGTTCTCTAATGATGACCTATCGCCAGAGGAGCGCGCCCAGCACCGCGAAATGTACCACAAGCTTTCTGATGCATGGCCAACGGTTGAGGCCATGTCGAACATCTTCAAGGGCGGCAAGGCCGTGCGGAACCTTGTAGCAACTGGTGTTGTAATTGGCAGCGCAATAGCGTTTGCCGTAAAACAAGGATTCTTCGGATGACAAGCCCAACGGGCTTTCTAGCCCTATCAATCAGCGGTCTGTTTGCATTCGCGCTTACATGGACCGGGCAGGAAATAGCGGAGGACTTTTCGAAGCCTTCAGCTTCGCTCCAGCCGGCCATCGCTATCAACGAAATCCAGATCTTCGCAGATGGATCGGTTATCTATGACGGGAAAATCCTGACAGAAGAGGTCTGGCAGGCATGGTCCGGTACCGTGTTCTTTGAGGACACTGACGAAGTGCATTGCAAAGGCGGGGATCTGGCCAGGTATATCGATGACTTCCGATACACCGACTGGGACGCTGACTACATGGTTGGCGCAAGCTGCGTAGACGGCCTGCAAGAGGGTATGCGATGGGTGTTCACATGGACCCCCGTAGGGCCTGACTATGCGCCTGTGCGCTATCCTGAAAAAGGCTATGGTGTGGTTTTGCCAGCATCTGTAACTGAATTGGATAAATGATGACAAAAGCAATGATTCCCGCCCACAAAGATACCATAATGGTTCACTGCCTTGACACGCCAGCAAGCTGGGCAAAGACCAAGAGCATTGCTCAGATCGTTAAGGAAGTGACTAGATGGCATGTGAAGGAGCGCGGTTGGTCTGGCGTTGCCTACGCTATCATAATTGGTCCAGATGGTTCCCTCGGAAAGGGGCGGGATCTGGACGGCGACGGCGATGTGTGGGACGAAACCGGTGCTGGTGCAAAAGGCTGGAACAAGAACGTTATCCACTTGGCGTTAACAGGTGGTAAAGGTGGTTCTGCCGACGACGAGTTCAACGTCCACTACACGCCTGAGCAAGACGTGGCGCTGCGCAAGCAGATAGCAGACATACAGACGATTGCAGGCCGCAAAATGCGCGTCATGGGGCACAACCAAGTGTCGGCGAAGGGCTGCCCGTGCTTTGACGTTCCGTCATGGCTTGCCCGTGCCAAGGCGCCCACAGCCACACCGCCAGCGGCCCGCGCTGTCAACCCGTTGGCTGCGCTTATCCAGGCAATCCTATCAGCATTCAAAAGGAACAGATCATGAAGGGCTACCGCACGCTTCTTGTGAACATACTGGCGCTTGTGTTGCCAGTTTTGGAAATGACCGAAATCACATCTGTCGTACCTACTGAATTCCTGCCTTACTACGCGATCCTTCTGGCAACGGCCAACGTGATCTTGCGGTTGATGACGACAACGCCGGTAGGGCAGAAAGAATGACCCGAATTGCCGCCGTTCTATTCCTTGTCGTGATCCTGATTGGCGGCGGCTTCTACGTAGGCCAGCGCTGGGACAGTGAGCAAGAAGCCCGCGACAAATCCGATACAATTGAAAGGCTGAAAGATGCTGAAAAAAGCGAGGGTGATCCCACTGACGATGACGCTTGGGTGCGCGACTTTGTTGACTGGCTGTCTACGGACTGACGAACCCGTTGTGCTTGAGGAAATGCGCGCCCCGTTGGGCGTTCTGGGGCAAGAGGTCATCAAGCAGGAAGATGCAGCCCTGACGGCAGCATATCGCGACGTTGCAGCCATTTGGAAAGCCGGAGTAGGTGAATGAATAATCTTGGTTTCGGTATCCGGTTGCGGTCGCAGATTGCGGGCTTGGGCCTTTCAATACCTGACATCACGACCCTAAACGGCTATATCGCACACTACACAAGCGCTGGTTTCGTTGATGATGGGACGGGCAATGCAGAGCGCTGGGACGCTGCAAATTCTTCTGGGCTGAACTTAACGCAGACGAATGCGGCGGATCGCGTGGCTATCAGCGGCGACACTCTTGATTGGGGCCTCACCGGGCTGAACTCGCAGCGCTACGTTACGCCTACGTGGCCATCAATCCCGAAAACTATTGCTGTAGTTTACCAGATGACCAATGGCGCAACTGTATGGCCTGAGTTCCATGACTGGGTAGGCGGAAACGGATTGTCCGTTGCAGAGCGCGCAAACCGAATTTGCACAGATGACGGAACAAACACGTTCTTTACTGAGCAATCTGGCGCGGCCACACTTTATAGAAACACCGTTCAAACGTCTGAGTTCTTGCCAACGCCAGAACGTATCGTTGTATTTTTCACAAATCCGGCTGGCATTCCATTTAAAGCATTCGGCAATAACGAGGTGTCAAACCGCAATCTTGTGGGCGAAACACCAGCGCTATTTGTGTTTTCAGAGGTCTTGACGGAAGCGGAAATGCAGACCGTTGTAGACATATCTGTACGTGATCACGGTGTTGTTTTGGGTGCCATAGACACACCACTTGCCGACCGGGTGGATGCTATATCGTCATACGCAAGCGTGTACGACCTTGTGAACGATACGTCCCTTTATACAAAAGGCACGGCGACAGATCGTTATAATATGGCCAGCACCGCGAAGACAACCGGCGCAATACTCGTTTATGACAAGATGACTGACCCTAACGACACAACGAATTGGGGCACCCTGGTTACCGGTGCCAGCAACATGAGCGGCATTGGCGCAGCGGGCGGCACGCGTTACCTGCAGGTCGGACAGCAATATCCATTGGGTGATTTGCTAAGAATATCCATGATCGCCAGCAGCAACACAGCCGCAACCATGATCGGGGTCTGGCTTCAAGAGAATGAGCCTGAAAGCTACCCAACGCTTGCGGCCAATTTCTATGATAGCATTGGTATGCTGGGCACGGAGGGGTCAAATCCATCTGGTGCGGAAAGCGACCTCAATTCCAATTTCACCACGCGCGAAGACGCCCTTATTCTCGCACAGCACATTGAGGCAGGTGCAAACTACAATACCGCGCCAGCAGGCGGCGTATCCCTCGTGGACCTCATGGGGACAGGTTCTTATGTATGCCCAACTGTCAACGGCATCGATTTGACCGTAACGCACAGCACTGACCTTGTGACAAGGTATCCCGGCCTGTCTATAAAGGGCGGCTCTCTGTCTGGCACGGCTTGCGCAGTTGGTATTTACGAAAACGGGACAGGTGGAAAGATTGCTATAGTTGTTGGCGATGGCCCCGATAGCGACACCCGCTGGGAAGACGTGGAATGGGCTATCTTGAAATATGGTGGCTGACACTTACCACCACCCACAAAGCAAAGCCCCCGTCCGAGAAATCAGGCGGGGGCTTTTTTGTTTGGCGGCCCGTTAGCCGGACTCGGTTTGGACCCAAGCCACACACAACCCCGAAGACTTATAAAGCGCCACGGGCCAACGGCGCTGTCTGGGTG
>CALKJA010000048.1 GCA_937995865.1 uncultured Paracoccaceae bacterium
AGCAGGCGCGCGCCTTCGGCGCGCGGGGCGCTGCGCGTGAGCGGCGTTCTTTATGGTGTGGGCCTTGGTCCCGGGGATCCGGAACTGATGACGCTCAAGGCAGCCCGGTTGATCGCAGGTGCCAGTGTGATTGCCTATCCAACGCTTGCGGGGGCGGACAGTTTTGCACGCTCCATTGCGGCGGATGTGATCCCGGCAGGAGCCGAAGAGATTGTTATGGATGTTCCTATGAGCGTCGAACGCGGCCCCGCGCAAGCCGCATATGACGCAGGTGCCGCGCGTATCGCTGAGGCTTTGGAGCGTGGCACGGATGTTGTCTGTCTGTGCGAAGGGGATCCCTTTTTCTATGGATCCTTCATGTATCTTTATGCCCGGCTTTCTGGTCAGTTCGATGCTGAGGTTGTGCCGGGCGTGACCTCTGTCACCACATGCGCGGCGCGGGCTGGGATGCCATTGGCGGCACGCAATGAGCGGGTCACGATCTTACCGGGGCCATTGCCAGAAGAAGAGCTTGAAACACGGATTGCCGGGGCCGAAAGCGTTGCGATTATGAAGGTGGGCCGCCACATGGCCAAAATCCGTTCCGTGATCACGCGTTTGGGTCTGCTGGAACAGGCAACTTATGTGGAGCGTGCAAGCTTGCCCCAAGAGGTCATCTGCCCCTTGGCCAAAGCGCCGGACAAGGCGCCATATTTTTCAATGATACTCCTGACAAAAGGGGCCGATCCGTGGCTGTAGAACCTGTCATTCTTGCACTTTCGCGCTCAGGTGAGCCCGTAGCCCACCAAATCGCCGCCTCATTGGGCTTTGCTGTTCACGGACGCGACGGGCGCGTCGACCAAGCGGATGCTTGGTTTGGCAATGCGCTTGAGCACGCGCGAGACCTTTTTGCAGCGGGCGTTCCGATCATCGGGGTTTGCGCATCGGGTATTTTGATCCGTGGCGTGGCCGCCCTGCTTGCAGATAAAGCCTCAGAGCCCCCGGTGCTGAGCGTGTCTGATGATGGTTCAGTTGTTGTTCCATTGTTGGGCGGGCACCGCGGCGCAAATCGTCTTGCGCGCGCCGTTGCCGCCGTTTTGGAAGCAACGGCTGCGGTCACGACGGCGGGAGATGTGGCTTTAGGCGTTGCGCTTGATGAACCCCCGGCTGGGTGGCGCATGCAAGGCGGTAATGCCAAGGATGTTATGGCGGCGTTGCTGTCTGGAGAAGCCTTTACACTTGAAGGGCACGCGGACTGGCTTGCCGAACTTGCAACGGCACCAAATGTGACTGCACGCGCCCCGCGGGCTGTGCGCGGCGCCGGCGTGGCGCCGGTACGTTTGACCTGTGATGCGAATCCGGGTTTGGGCCTTGCTTGGTTCCGGCAGCAATATGTACTGGGCCTTGGTTGTGCGCGGAACGCCGCCCCCGGCGATATGTGGACCCATGTTACCGAAACAATGGATGCCGCAGGGATCGCCGCAGAGGCGCTTGCGGCGGTTGCCACAATTGATCTGAAAGCCGACGAACCCGCGATGATCGAAACGGCTGCGCGGCTGGGTGTGCCGCTGCGCCTGTTCACTGCGGATGAGCTTGAAGAACAGGCCAGCAGGCTTGCCAAACCATCAACCGTGGTTTTCGCAGAAGTGGGGTGCCACGGCGTCGCCGAAGGCGCGGCGCTGGCTTGCGCTGGAGCTGACGCGGAGCTGGCGGTTGAAAAGGCCAAAACCAGCGATTGCACATGCTCCGTTGCCGCATCGGAAACGTTAATCTCCGATCTGCCCGGCCGAGCACGCGGGCGGCTTTCGATCGTTGGGATTGGGCCGGGGCAGGCCACATGGCGCACGCCAGAAGTGTCTCGGCTTGTTGCCGAGGCTGAAGAGCTTGTGGGGTATGGCCTATACATTGATCTTCTTGGGCCGCTGGCCCACGGCAAAATGCGATCCGATTTTCCTTTGGGTGGGGAAGAGGATCGATGCCGATATGCGCTTGAGCAAGCAGCAAAAGGGCTGAACGTGGCGCTTGTTTGCTCTGGCGACGCGGGCATTTATGCGATGGGCGCGCTGGTTTTTGAACTGATGGATCGGGGCGCTGATGCACTTGGTGTCAGCGATGCGGCCAAACGTGTGGATGTTGTCTGTTCTCCGGGCGTGAGTGCGTTGCAGGGGGCTGCAGCGCGAGCAGGAGCGCCGTTGGGGCATGACTTCTGTGCGATTTCGCTGAGCGATCTGCTGACTCCACGTGAAGACATCGTTAAGCGTTTGCATGCTGCGGCAGAAGGCGATTTCGTAATCGCCTTTTACAACCCTGTTTCGATGCGGCGGCGGACCCTGTTGGCCGAAGCGCGGGAAATTTTGTTGGCGCATCGCCCGGCGGATACGCCCGTGATGCTGGCATCATCGCTTGGGCGGCCTGAGGAGCATGTGCGCTACCGGCGGCTCGATGAGCTACAAGTGGATGAGGTGGATATGCTGACCGTCGTATTGGTTGGGTCTTCACATTCGCGGCTGGCACAGCTTGGCGAAGGGCCGCGTATGTTCACGCCGCGCGGTTATGCCCGCAAGATTGACGGTGATTTGAGCGGCACTGCCGAATGAGTATTTTTGTATTGAAGAAATGGGGCGCGAGATGAAGGTTTGGTTTATTGGCGCAGGGCCCGGCGATCCGGAGTTGCTGACGCTTAAGGCGGCCAAGCGGATCGCGGCGTGCCCGGTGTGTCTTTTTGCGGGGTCACTTGTGCCGGAAGCCGTTGTTGCAGGTGCGCCTGAGGGTGCCTTGGTGATGGACACGGCTCCAATGACGCTGGCCGATACGCATGCGCAAATCCTGGCGGCGCGGGACCGTAAGGAAGATGTGGCACGGGTGCATTCCGGGGATCCGTCCTTGTACGGCGCGATTGCCGAACAGATCCGTCTTTTGCGGCGCGACGGGATAGAGTACGAGATTATTCCCGGCGTTCCTGCCTATACAGCCGCGGCGGCGGCTCTGGGCCAAGAGTTGACGATCCCAGAAGTGGCGCAATCCATCGTTCTGACGCGTATGAGCATGAAATCCACAGGCATGCCCGCCGGAGAAACGCTGAGCAACTTTGCGATCTCAGGCACAACGCTTGCCATCCATCTTGCGATCCGCAATTTTCGCGAGATTGAACGGCAACTTATACCCGCTTACGGAGCAGATTGTCCGGTGGCTGTTGTGTACCGTGCGTCTTGGCCGGATGAGCTGGTGATCCGAGGCACCCTGAGCGACATCCGCGAAAAGGTCCGCGCTGCCAAGATCACACGGACGGCGCTGATTCTTGTTGGCCCTGCATTGGGCGAGGTAACGGATTTTGTTGATTCCGCGCTTTATGATCCGAATGAGACTCACGTTTTGCGTGTGAAAAAGGCCGCACCCTAAGGACATTCACAGATTCGTAGCAAACACACGTCATAAAAGCGCTGACTTTTTGAGCACCGCCACTAGCTTTGAACGCAGGGATGGAGAAATGCTATGACGTATATGTCAGAAGAAGTGCGTGCTGGGCTTGATGCCGCCCGCGCGAAGCAGCTGAAGCGCAAGAGCCGACTGCGGGTAGAAACGGGAAATTCATATTACCCCGTTTTGCGGATGTGGGACACGGGGTTTGCCGTCGATGCGGACCACGCGCCCAACCTGCGTGGATTGATAGATCTGCACGATGGGCCGCGTCATCTCTATCAAGCGCTGATTGTAGCCTCGCGGGACGAGGCCGGGGAACGGCTGTTCGAATTTAAGCGGAACACGGCGGCAGCAGACCAAGCGCCGTTGGATTTCGTCCGCGAGACACCTCAGCCGATTGCACTGCTCAAAGGCTGGGACATGTTCTAAACGCATTGTGCCTTTGAGCGATGCGTTACTGCAAATCGCTGAAGGCTTTGGACAGCCGTTTGACAGCCTCCTCAACACGAGCCCGCGGAGTTGCAATGTTAAAGCGCAGGAATTGCTCGCCGCCTTTGCCAAAAGTATGCCCGTGATTGGCCGCGATGCGCGCGTCTGACTGCACACGGCGGGTGAACTCTGCCGGTTCCATTCCAGTGCCCGAAAAATCGACCCAGCTGAGATAGGTCGCCTCCATAGGCATTGATTTTAGGCCCGGGATTGCATTGACAGCTGCATCAAAAAGCTGCCGGTTGCCATCGAGATACGTACACAGCGCATCGACCCACTTGGCGCCCTCTTCGCTATAGGCGGCTTGTGCCATGACGATGCCGAAACTGCCGGGCGACATGCCAAACGCGCCCATACGCGCCGCGAAGCGGTTGTGCAGGCCCTTGTCAGCGATAATCACGTTGCCGATATGCGCGCCCGCGATATTGAAGGTTTTGGTTGTGGCCGTCATCATGACCAGCCGGTCTTCAATCCCCGGTATCAGCGACATCGGTGTATGTTTGGCCCCGAATGTAAGGTCATGGTGGATTTCATCGGACACAAGAATCAGGTCATGCCGAAGGGCAAACTCGGCCACGCCCTCAAGCTCTGATTCGGTCCAGACGCGCCCTCCAGGGTTATGGGGCGAACAGAACACCAGCATCTTCTCGCGGCCTGTCATTTGCGCATCGAAAGCATCGAAATCAAGGATATAGCGGCCATCTTCGATCGGCATCTCAAGCTCTAACAGCTCCCGCCCCGCCGCAGCGATCACCCGAGCAAAAGCATGATAAACGGGAGTCAGCAGCACAACGCTGTCACCCGGTTGGGTGAATGCATCGACGCACATCCCGGTGCCGTTAACCAACCCGTGTGTGGTGAAAATCGCTGCTGGATCTACCTCCCAGCCGTGGCGCTCGCTCATCCACCAACAGATTGAGGCACGGTAGTCAGCATCGCTGCCATAGTACCCAAAAACGCCGTGATCCAGCATGCCTTGAAGCGCGGATCGCACCACTTCGGGGGGCTGGAAATCCATATCGGCGACCCACATCGCCAGACCATCATCCGGGGATACGCCATACAGCGCCTCCATCGCATCCCACTTAGCGCAATCGGTTCCGCGTCGATCGATGATCTTGTCAAAATTCATTATGTATCTCCGTTGTTGCCGCGCACCCTACGCACAGAGGAGGCAGCTGCAAGGGGCCGATTGCGGGCGGGCCGCGCTTTGATTATGTGAGGGGCATGACCATACGTTCGATCCTCATTCACCCCGACCCACGCCTCAAAAAAGAGGCAGAGCCTATAACCGAGGTTACGGATGCAGTGCGGCTGCAAGCCAATGATATGCTTGCAACAATGTATGACGCACCCGGTATCGGGTTGGCCGCGCCGCAGATTGGTGTACTCAACCGAATGATCGTTATGGATTGCGTTAAGGAAGACGGTGAGGCTGCGCGCCCTATGGTTCTTATGAACCCCGAGGTCATTGGGATTTCGGAAGAGCTTAACACCTACGAAGAAGGCTGCCTTTCGATCCCCGAGCAATACGCGGACGTCGAGCGGCCGTCCGAGGTTGATGTGCGGTGGCTTGGGCTGGATGGTGCGCTGCACGAAGAGCATTTTACCGGCTTGTGGGCGACATGTGTTCAGCATGAGATTGATCACCTAAATGGCAAGCTTTTCATCGACTATTTGCGCCCGTTGAAGCGGCAAATGATTACAAGAAAGATGCAAAAGCTCAAACGTGAGAAGGCGCGCGCCTGATGGCCGTTCTGCCTCTGGTGCTGCATCCTGACCCGCTTCTGGCGCGTGTTTCGGCACCGGTGACCGTGTTTGACGCTGCTCTGGAACGGCTGATCTCTGACATGTTGGACACGATGTATGCCGCGCCGGGCCGTGGTTTGGCGGCTGTCCAAGTGGGCGTTCTTTCACGGGTTTTTGTGATGGATGCGACGTGGAAAGACGGGGAGAAAACGCCGCTGGTCTTTGTGAATCCACAGATTGTGGATCACGGGCTGGAGCTGATCACTCATCAAGAAAGCTGCTTGTCGATCCCAAACACACCCCGCTCGGTCGCGAGACCAGCGAGGGTCGGGTTCCGTTGGCAAGGTGTGGACGGTTCGTTTATCGAGCAGGAATTTACAGGGTTCGAAGCCGCCTGCACCCAACACGAGTTCGACCATCTAGAAGGCCGTACGATACTTGACCATGAGGCGCCGCAATGACCATCCGCCGGATCCTATCGTACCCGCACAAAGTGCTTCGCAGCAAAGCAGAAGTCGTTCCGGAAATCACTGATGAGATCCGCGAAATTTGGCAAGATATGATCGATACGATGGAAGCGATGCCGGGAATCGGATTGGCCGCGCCGCAAATCGGCGTAGGACTGCGGTTGGCTGTTGTTGATGCCTCGCGGGAACGCGGGAAAGCGATCCGGATGGCCAATCCCGAAGTCTTGTATGCCAGCGTTGAAATGGCGATGGGAGAAGAAGCCTCTCCTTGCCTGCCGGGTGTGTCCGCACGGATTGAGCGCCCACGCGCGGTGACGGTGCGGTTCCTCAATGAAGCCGGAATGTGGGATCGCAAGGAGTTGGTGATGCAATGGGCGCGCTCGGCGCAGCACCAAATTGATCACCTTGAAGGCCGCCTTTACGTGGACCACTTGAGCCGAACCAAAAAAGAGATGTTGGTCAAGAAAGCGCGCATATGAAGATCGTGTTTATGGGATCCCCAGAGTTCAGCGTTCCGGTTCTGGAGGCTGTTGCGGCCGAGCATGAAATTGTTTGTGTGTATTGCCAGCCGCCGCGCCCGGCGGGACGCGGCAAAAAGGACCGCGCGACCCCTGTGCACGCCCGCGCCGAAGAATTGGGGCTTCTTGTCCGCCACCCAGTTTCGCTCAAGGATGGCGCAACGCAGGCAGAATTTGCAGCCCTTGGGGCAGATGTCGCGGTTGTGGTGGCTTATGGTTTGATCTTGCCGCAAGCGGTTCTGGATGCGCCGCGTCTTGGGTGCCTGAATATCCATGCATCGCTTTTGCCGCGTTGGCGGGGGGCTGCGCCGATCCACCGGGCGATCATGGCCGGTGACGCGCAAACCGGGGTGTGCATCATGCAAATGGAAGCCGGGCTTGATACCGGGCCGGTCTTGCTGCGCGCGACTCTGGAGATTGGTCAAGACGAGACCACTGGCATGCTTCACGATCGGCTAAGCGCTTTGGGAGCTGAGCTTATTACCGAGGCGCTAAACGGATTGCCAATGCCCGCCCAAGAGCAGCCAGAGCTGGGCGTGACATATGCGGCAAAGATCGACAAATCCGAGGCGCGGATTGATTGGACCCAACCCGCAGCACACGTAGATCGACTGATCCGAGGGTTGTCACCTTTTCCAGGTGCGTGGTGTGAAATCGACGGAGAGCGGGTTAAGCTGCTTCGGTCGCGCGTCGTGTATGACACTAACACGCCCGATCAGGTGCCTGGCGCTGTGCTTGGTGGGTTTACGGTTGCCTGTGGTGACGGTGCAATCGAAGTGCTTGAGCTGCAACGTGCGGGCAAGCGGCGGGTTTCTGTAAAGGACGCGTTGAAGGGTTTTGAGTTACCCTCCACGATTGGCTGACGCCTTTACACCAGCATAAATTGGGGCTTTGCCCCTGACCCCCAGAGTGCTTTGGGACAAAAGAAAGTTAGCTTTTCGGCGGGCGTGATTTGTAAACTGGCATATGCCAGCCAAACGCGATGGAGCCGGCACGTAAGGTAAATGCCAGCGCGGTACAGGCGGCCAATGGGAGCAGCACATTGTCTGTAAACATAAGTGTAAGCGTCGCGGCGACGGAGCCCGCAAGGGCCGCGGTAATATAGAGTTCGCCCTGCTTTAGGACGAGCGGCACCTCATTGCAGACCACGTCGCGCAGCAGGCCCCCCATGCAACCCGTTACGACACCCATGATAACCGTTACGACGGCCGTCTGATCCTGCGAATGGGCGG
Organism: uncultured Paracoccaceae bacterium; assembly: GCA_937995865.1. Classification (GTDB taxonomy): domain Bacteria; phylum Pseudomonadota; class Alphaproteobacteria; order Rhodobacterales; family Rhodobacteraceae; genus Shimia_B. Next base: position 7,855 of record CALKJA010000048.1, read on the forward strand.
CCGCAACGCCGGCAGACACCGCAACGGCCAAAGCAAGCGCATCAAGCCAGATGATGACTTTAAGGCGACTCTCAAACCTGTGTGCCGTGAAAAACACCATAATGGCGGCAGCGCTGGCGACGCCGATGATGGCGGGATCGGCGATCCAAAACACCGGGTTGCGATCTAAAAGCAGGTCACGAACGGTGCCGCCGCCGACAGCGGTTAAAGCCGCAATGAAGATGAACCCAATAAGGTCAAGCTGCGCGCGCGAGGCAACAAGTGCTCCCGAAAGGGCGAAGATCAGCACCGCTGCATAGTCGAGCATTTGAAGCCAGTTCACGACATTGCTCCTTTGATCCAATCCAAAGCCGTTGTGAAAGGTCGTTCCCAGCCTGTGCGATCTGTGAGCGGGTGCCAAAAGCAATCGAATGCGTGACCGCCGTCATCCGCGCAAAGGTGGCGCCACCGATCCAGCACAGGTGGTTTCACGCGGCACAAGGCAAAATGCCATATCTGCCCGTCAACAATTTCTGCGCTGCTGCCCAAGCTTACAGCGGATAGCGTTTCAAGCCCCGTTTCTTCGAAGAGTTCCCGTGCTGCGGCGCGGACCGCGTGTTCTCCGGGATCAATGGTGCCCTTTGGAAGTTGTAATCCGGCCAATGGATGGCGGAATGCGGCCAACCTAAGGGGGCCGCCATCAGGGTGAAGCGCAACTGCGCAGGCTTTGGTGCTCATGACTTAAAGGGTGCCATGCCTGCCCGCGCCAATTCGTCGGCGCGCTCGTTCTCGGGGTGCCCAGCATGGCCTTTGACCCATTCCCAAGTAACGTCGTGACGGGCATGGGCTTCGTCCAAGCGTTGCCAGAGTTCAGCGTTCTTGACTGGCTTCTTCGCCGCAGTTCGCCAGTTGTTGCGCTTCCAACCGTGGATCCATTTGGTGATGCCATCTTTGACATAGGAACTATCTGTGACAATCGTTAGTGCGCTGGCGCGGCTTAGGCTTTCGAGCGCTGTGATGGCTGCCATAAGTTCCATACGGTTGTTTGTTGTGTCTTGCTCGCCGCCTTTTAGCGCGCGTTCTTTAACAACAGTTTCGCCGTCGCGCGCGATCAGCAGAACGCCCCAGCCGCCCGGTCCGGGGTTTCCACTGCAAGCGCCGTCAGTATAGGCAAAAAGGTTAGCCATGTTTTAGTGCCCGGATAAGGATGAAGGGTTCGACTGGACCGGCAAGACCTGGCTCTGCGCCTTCCACGCTCCAAACGGGTGTCAGGCCAACGCTGTTTAGATGCTGGGTCAGTTCCTCTGGTGTATGATACGCGTAGAAACGCCCCAACCGATCGCGGCGTTCGCCCGTTCCGGTTTTCAGGCCAAGATGTAAGACCCCGCCGGGCTTGAGCGCCTGGGCAATCGCAGCCAAATGGCCCGCCAATGACGTACGCGGTGCATGCAATAGTGAGAAGTTTGCATAGATGCCGTCAAACGCTGCGGTTTCTGTCAGCGCCTCAAATGCCGCGACGCGGGTCTGGACATTCGGCGCATCAGCGAGTGCGATCATCTCTGGGCTGGCATCCCATGCATGGCAAACAAGGCCGTGATGGGCCATATAACGCGACGCATTGCCGGGACCGCACCCAAGATCAAGCACCGTGCCACCTGTGTGCACAGCCTCAACAAAATCAATGAGGGATTGCGCAGGCGCCCCGCTAAAACGCGCAGCGTAATCCTCGGCTTTTTCGGCATAAACGCCCAATGTTTCACCGTCAGTCATGTCATGATGCCAATAGCCAAGCAGAGGGAAACGATGGTGGTCAGCAAGACCCGAAGTCTTATCCACCAGTCCGGGGCCAGCTTTGCGCGCTGGAATGTATAGTCCAAGGCCAACAAGCCAATGAAGCCAACCAATAACACGCCAAGGGTATCTTGTGACCGAAACGTCATTCCAAAGAAAACCCAAAGCGCTGGGATGACAGACAGGGAATACCAAAGCGCGGCGCCGTCATCTGCTTTGGTCGCGAAGCCCCATAGAACGCCGGACATAAAGCACAGGATTACGATTCCATAGATTTCGAGACCGCGCGCACCACCAGAAGAACCAAGCAGCTCTGGCCGATCCAGTAGGATCACCGCAGCGTTGCCTAGAAACGGCAAAAGGCCAGCAAGGCCAAGAAGAAGGGCAGAACGGGGCATCGCGCATACCTACCAAGAATTGCAGCGAGGGAAGGGATCTACGCGCGTTCGAATGCTAGCCGTCCAGCGAGCGCGACAAAGAGTGCAGCAAAGGCACGGTTAAGCCAGGCCATAAGCCGGGCACTGCCCAACACATATGTTCGCACCCGAGCAGCAAAGACCCCGTACCCAACAAAAACTGCAAATGTCAGCGCCATGAAAACCGCGCCCAAGCTGGCCATCTCAAACGTTGCAGTTGCTGGGTTGCCGCTCAGGAATGGCGGTAAGAGAGCCAGAAAGAAGATCGAAAGCTTAGGGTTCAAAACGTTAATCAGCGTCCCGCGCCGGGCGGTTTGCCACGCGCTTTCTGGTTTTGCGTCCGCGTCTACGCGCAAGGCGCCACCGGATTTTAATCCCTGCCATGCCAAGAAAAGCAAATAGGCCACGCCCGCAAATTTCACGATCTGATAAAGCAGTGCCGAGGTATGTAAGACCGCCGCAAGGCCAAGGGCGGCGGCGATCAAGTGTGGAACAATCCCAACAGTACACCCAAGAGCAGCCCAAACGGCAGGCCGCCAGCCGCGCCCCAATCCAATGGCCAGCGTGTATAGCACACCTGTTCCAGGTGCGATCACCACAACGAAGGCGGTGATTAGAAACTGTGCTGAGATCATAACGGAGCCTCTTGCGATTGGGATAAAGACGTCACTGTTCGCTTGTATTCTTGTGGATCAAGCAGGTTCCCGCAAGACACGCGGCACCTTAAATTCCACATTCTCTTGGGCTGTCTCAACAACCTCAACGCGGGTGTCAAACCGATCCTTAAATGCGTCAACGACTTCGGTGATAAGCACATCTGGCGCTGAGGCGCCGGCCGTTATGCCGATACTCTTAATGCCGTCCAGCGCGCGCCAATCGATATCCGCGGCCCGTTGCACAAGTTGTGCATAAGCACACCCAGCTCGCAGCGCGACCTCGACCAGCCGTTTTGAATTAGAGGAATTGGGAGCGCCGACAACCAGCAGCGCGTCAGAAACCGGAGCAACAGCTTTGACCGCTTCTTGCC
>CALKJA010000049.1 GCA_937995865.1 uncultured Paracoccaceae bacterium
CGTTGTGTCGTTTACGAATTGGAATTCGAAACTGAGGAAACGGTCATCTTCGATTGGTCCATTTGTGCGCGCGAAATTGTACATCTCGCACGCAATGACACTCGCGCGTTGTCGGAAGTCTTCGTCGCCATCTCGAACAAATTGACCATGTACCCAATCGATCACGTCTTGCACGTCAGTCCGTGTTGCCGCCAGCCGCAGGCGGCGATGACTATTCGCCAATCGCCCGACAATTTCCGCACGCGCGCCAAAATCGACAAGCCGACCCCGCTCCATCACTGCGGCTTTATCTGCGAGATTTATGATCGCCATGCGATGCATCGTCATAACTACTGTCACCCCTGCCCTTTTGAGTCGCATGATGGCATCGCCAAGTTGCCGCTCGCCTAAGTGGTCCAGCAGTGCGTTGGGCTCATCTAGGAACAGATATTTAGGCGATTGATACACTGCTCGCGCAAAGGCGATCCTTTGCTTCTGACCGGCCGACAAAGCAAAGGCATCTGCTCCTAGATCAGTCTCATAGGCGTTTGGGAGTGCCGAAATGAGGCCATGTACACCAGCCAAACGCGCAGCTTGTACAACTTTCTGATCATCACGTTGCGTCGAGAAACATGCGATATTTTCCGCGATGCTGCCTGAGATGAACTGTGCTTGCTGCGGTAGGTACCCAATTGTCGCTGCACGCGTTTTTTCATCAAGTGTACGCACATCAGTTTCATCCAAGAATACATTACCGATGGGGGCAGGATCGGCACCACAAAGCGCGTTAAGCAATGTCGTTTTGCCAGCCCCACTTTCACCGAGAATGGCCAAACACTCGCCCGGCGCAATCTTAAAGCTCACACGCTCAAGCCGGGGTGATTGTCCGGCTCCTTTTGGGTAAGTTAGTGCTTCGGCGGTCATTGCGCCGCTAAGGTCATGGATCGCGGTTTGAAATCCGCCCTCGCCCGGATTTGTCGCGACCAAAGACTTCACGGCATGCCAGGACATGCGGGCTTGGGGTAAAAAGGCGATCGATCCTTCAATAATGCCAATCGTCTTGGCCAAGATTATGGACGCCCCGATCATCCCCCCCGCAGATAGTTGGGATTGGGTGACCAAATATGCACCGAGTGAAAGTGTGGAGAGTTGAATGCCTTGCCGTACCAGGCGGGTTGCCGCGCCAAAGCCATGCTGAACTCCAAGCGATGCATCTTGTGCCTTTCCTATCTGCGTCAAAGCCTGCAAATACCGCGCCGAAAGGTTTCGCCCAATATTCATGAGGTCGGCCAACGGCCCTTCTCGCTCCAAAGTACGAAGACTTTGCAAGCTGGTTTGACGCGCGGCATCGCTACAGCGCTGCGCGTCTTGTGCGAGATAGGTGGATAGCCCCTTCAAAGCGATCAAGAGTAGTGTACCCACGGCCACCAGGCCAAGGAAAGCGGGATGGATAAGCACCACGGCTAAGATGAAAAACGGGATCCAGAGTGTATCTATCGCGGTGACGGCCCCGTGCTGAAGAAAGTCTCGAACGGAAGAAATATCCCGCAGACGCTCCAAACGCTCCGAACCGCGATGACCAACAACACTGTATGCAGCGGAGTATTCGAACCATCCTGCGCTCCGTGCAAGAGTTTGGTCGCGCAAGAATTCTACGAGTGCGTTCACGGCAAGTGCGGCGCCGGCGAGAAGGCCCAGCAACGCTAGTGTCATAAGATTTCCCGAGGGTACGACCCGGTCCAATACCTGCATCATGAACAAAGGTGAAACAAGGACGGCCATATTAGTGATGCACGCGAAAAGCATCAGAGGAACGACCAATGGCTTCAGCGCCTGGAGACTGTTCTTTGGAGTTTGCATGCGCACCACCTTTGGAAGACGTGTGAAAACGTGTGCCCAGCATTGGTGCTGGGCACGCAAGGTCGCATCAGATGATGAAGTTGTCGTCGTCTAGGTCATCAGCCTTTACCGACTTGAGCCAAATCTTGTCTCCAGCCCCAGATTTTTCGATCCCCTCAAGATTGATCTCCAAAGCCCAGCCGTGATCGATCATCCGGTCTTGGATATCCTCATAGGACAGATCATAGGCGCTCAGGTCGATTTGATCGTGTTCAGTTTCAAAGTCATGGATGAGATCGCGACCGCCGCCGTGGCTGTACACAAACGTGTCGGTCTCGCTGTCGCCGGTCCAATTACCACCCCAAAGATGGTCATTGCCTGCGCCTCCAGAAATGACATCTGAGCCCGTGCCGCCAACAAGCTTGTCAGCACCTGCGCCTCCTTCAAGTGTATCCGAGCCCGTATTACCGTTGATGGTGTCATCGCCGGCACCACCGCTCAGGTTATCATCGCCGGAACCACCGCCGATTTCGTCACTTCCCGCACCGCCCTCAATTACGTCATTGCCACTTTCACCGTAGAGCCGATCGTTGCCGGAATCTCCGGAAAGCGTATCGTTGCCGTCTCCGCCTTTGAGCATGTCCTTTCCAGCCCCGCCGGACATGACATCATCACCGTCTTGTCCGTGAAGCCTGTCTTTGCCTTGCCCGCCTTGAATTTGGTCATCACCGGACCCGCCTTTGGCAAAGTCGTTACCAGTTCCGCCTTCGATGATGTCTTGCCCAGCTCCACCGAAAAGCCGATCATTACCGCTGTCTCCAAAGAGAACGTCATCGTCGTTACCGCCGTTCAAGACGTCTCCGCCTGCACCTCCATGCAGCTCATCTTCACCCTGGCCGCCGCGAAGTTTATCGTCGCCGCCTGCTGTGCTTACCAATTCTGGCGCTTTAATGAGGACAGAATTTTCAGTGTCTACAACCGCAAATGGGTCGCCGGCACGCGGATCTGCGGCACCATCATTTGAACCCGTAGATTCTGTATCAGAAAGAAGCTCGGCAAAACCTTGGCCGGTCTCAAAATCCAAATCGAACCGATAAAGACCGCCACTGCTTTCTGTCGACGCATCTAAATCATGATCGCCCCGGTTCAAACCGGCGTAAAGGTTGCCGTCGCCATCGATGAAAACAGCCCCATATGCTCCCTTAGCCATCCCAGTTTGCATACCATCGTCAACGAGCGTCCCACTTATTTCAACTGTGGTTATGACCGGTTCATTTGTACCGTCAAAACCTGTCATATCAATCTTATGGACGATTCCATTTCCGCCTTGGCTGCTTGGTGCCTCGACCGCATAGAACGCATTTTCAGATCCATTATAGGCGATATCATACGTGCGACCATCGAACATGCCGGTCGGCAAATAGAAATTCTCAACCACCGGATTGCCGTCAGAGTCTAAGTTATCGACATCGATTTTCGTGAAACGGTTAAGACCACTTTGAAACGTCCAAAGGTTGCCTTCAGCGTCAAAATCGCCAACGTAGTCACTTACGGGTGTTTCTCCAACACGGTAGGTGTTGCCTTCGGCATCAATAGCCACAAGATCCTTTGATGATACTGCATTGCCGTTGCTGTCTGTACCGCTGCCCCGTGCGATCCCATAGACCATATCATTTTCAACGTTAAAGCCGACGGAGTTCATCCGAAACCCGAAGGGTTCACCGACGTCTTCGTAATTGTTTGTGACCGTATCAAAGACTTTAAATTCGCCAGATATCACCTGGTACAGATTGGCTTGCCCAGGTGCAAAGGCCGCAACGTCAACCGGCCCGGCCCCAAAGTCTAAGGAGGTCTCGTAGCTCATGATTGGACCGCTGGTGTCATATTCCGGCGCTGAATCTAGCGCCGATTGGCTCGTTTCCGCGTTGCGGAAAGAAATGGATTCCATGCCCCCGTCGCCGGAAAAACTCACAGTATGGCTTTCAAAAACGCCTGAAGTGACATCTACTGTATCTACAACTTCTCCATTCAGAAGGATCTCGACGGTCCCGCTTGTGGCACCGGCTGCAAGATTGGCCGCAACTTCAAAAGTCAGCTCATACGGCTCGCCCGCTACGGTTTCGATCTCTTGGACAATCGTCCCCATTCCGGTGTCTTCGTCTGTATAGCTGTCCCATGCGTCAAGCGCTGCATAGTCGGCAAAGCTGCTTTCAGTTCCACCCGTGCGCAAAAGATTGTCGGCGGTATAGTCTCCGTAGATAACATCGTCGCCTTTGCCAGCATTGATGATGTCTGCACCGGAACCACCTTCCGCATAGTCATCACCCTTTTGCAGGTTAATGATATCGTCGTCTGCGCCGCCGAAGGCTTTGTCGTCACCTGTGCCTCCGTTGAAACGATCCTCACCGGCGCCCCCATACAGGGTGTCATTGCCACCGTTTCCAAGTAGAACATCATCACCATGACCGCCGATAATAATATCGTCGTCGCCTTCCTCAGCAGGCACGTAATTTGGATCTACTGCAGTTGCATCATAAACCCATTTGCCATCAACCAGTTGCCATTCTGTCGAGGCGCCGCCGCCAACGAGCAGGTCATCACCACCGTTGCCTTCTATCTGATCCTCTCCATCGCGCCCCTCAAGCCTGTCGTCGCCGCCTTCTGTACTAATTGAAATATCTCCCAAGATCGCCGCGCCGTTAATTGCACCGACCTCAACTGAAAAGACGGTGTCATCGAAGTCCATATCTCCGCCGCCAACAAGGTCTTCGAAGCCGATCGAAAAAGAAGCAATGTCGCCAGACGTTAGCCCTTCGGTATGATCTACGCCGTCCCCATTCAATTCGTGACCCGGATCAGTGGACGCCGAATGAAAGATGTGGCCGCTCAATTCGGTCACAGTACCATCGGCCGCAACGTGCTGCAGGGTTGGTGCTTCGCTTGACAGACTTGCCGTATCGCCTTGCGCGTTCACGAACTCAAAGCGGCCCTCACCAAGGCTTTCAAAATCGTTAAGACTATATCCATTACCGATGATGAAGAAGCCGATCTGCTCACCAGCTTCCACGTCGAAAGAAACTGATGAAGCACCACTCACAAGCGCGCCACCGGACCCTTGGAGTGAGGCGTTTTCCCATGCCATCTGCACGCCAGTGATTTCACCCGATCCAGGGTCAATTTTATACATTCCGACCGAATTTAAGTACCCTGCACCTTCATGCTCAAAAGTCATCGTTGCTGAGTAATCCTCGACGATGGTCATAACGGCCGGGTCAAAAACCACTTCCGACGGCGTATCACCAATCAAGAGATCGTTTCCGTCACCGCCTTCGACGTAGTCATCTCCCGCACCGGCAACCACATGGTCATCACCACCACTTGAAAGAATGGTATCGGCAGCGTCGCTTCCGGCAATGTTGTCCGCGCCTGAAGTGCCATTAATGATGTCATTGACTGTTTGATCGTTCATGCTGTCCTCGCTTACACAAAACCTTGTGCACACGGTTAGGACCGCAGCCTGAACAAAAGATTACGGCTGCCACCTGTTAGCGCGCCGCATTTGTTTAGAATTAGTCAGAGTCTCAGGCCTCCAGTTCGCTATCCCAGTACAAAAAGTCCATCCAACTTTCGTGCATATAGTTCGGAGGGAACTTACGCCCCGAATTGCGCAATTCTTCACTCGCCGGTCTGCGCGGAGGTTTGCGTAGCGAAAGGCCTGATTGCTTCAAAGATCGGGAGCCCTTGCGCAAGTTGCACGGAGAGCAAGCTGCAACAACATTCTCCCAACTTGTAATCCCTCCACTTGCTCGGGGCACAACGTGATCAAAGGTTAAGTCTCCTCGGGCACCGCAGTATTGGCAGCTAAACTCATCCCTCAAGAATAAATTAAAGCGTGTGAAGGCCACGCGCTTTTGTGGTTTGACATAGTCCTTTAGAACAACAACCGACGGGATCCTAATCTTCGTCGACGGGCTATGAACAAAGTCATCATACTCCGCCACAATATCAACCCGATCAAGCCAAGCTGCCTTAACTGCATCCTGCCATGGCCAAAGCGAGAGCGGGTAATAAGACAAAGGCCGGTAGTCTGCGTTCAACACCAGCGCCGGTTTGTTGCGAAGCCCACTTGGCTCTCGCACGAAACTGGTCCTGAAATCTGGGTCCACGTTGTCTTTCATTGGGCGACACTCCCGGCAACGGCTGCTCTATGCACAGATGCGGACCCAAATCTGCGCTGGCACCGCGTCAGTCTAAGAAGGACTATATAGTGGTCACGAAGTCTGGCAAGCCCCGCATATAGCTCTTTGTATCACAGAGCTACCGCCCAAGTATTACGTCAATATGACAGCCGCACCTTAGCGGTAGCCAAGCCGGTCCTGCATAAACGCCAACGCGACACTCAGCCCGTCCGGCGCAATCCCGTGGGCTGTGCCTTTCATGATATGTGCATACACATCTGTAAATCCTGCATCCTGAAGACCTTGCGCCGCAGCGGCCAAGCTTTGCGGCGGCACCACATCGTCCTGATCGCCATGGATTAGCAGAACCGGCATGCGCGAAACGGTCTCATCAGGGAGGAGTTCTGGCTCAAGAAGCCGGCCAGAAATGCCAACCACAGCTGCCACAGGATCTTCGCGGCGCGGCGCGACATGCAATGCCATCATGCACCCCTGTGAAAATCCTAAAACACACACCTGTTCAGGCAAAAGGTCTTGATCCACCATGAGTGCATCTAAAAACGCATCGAGATCCAAAGCCGCAGCGCGCAAACCTGCGGCCGCCGCCTCTTCGCTTGAGCCATCGATCCACGGAATCGGGAACCATTGTCGCCCGCCACCAATCCCGGGCGGCATTCCTGCAATCGTCTCGGGCGCATCAGGAGAAACGAACATCGTATCCGGCATATGTTCAGCCAATGGATCCGCCAGTCCAATTAGATCTTTGCCATCCGCCCCGTAGCCATGAAGAAACACCACTGCCGAACGCAACTCGCCTGATTGTGGCTCTTTGATATGCGCGTCTAAAACTCGTGTCATTGGATTCCCTCTCGGCGTTTCATCTCAGCGTAGTAAGCCCACAGAATGCGCGCAGCAACCGACCGCCACGGAGACCAATCTTCGGCCATCTTGCGCAGCTCTTTTTCATTTGGCCGTGTCGCTAAGCCATAGAGCATGCGCGCGCCCTCCTGCAAAGCCAGATCGCCTCCAGCCATGATATCAGCCCGTCCAAGCGAGAATTTCACATAAATTTCAGCTGTCCACTGGCCTATCCCCGTAATGGCGGTCAAAGCTTTGACCGCATCCGAATTTGATAGATGCGGGAGAGCTTCAAAATCCAAGTCTGCCTCTGCCAGTGCTTTTGCATAGCGCATCTTGGGGCGGCTTAATCCACATGCGCGTAGGTCGTCCTCACCGGCTGCTCGCACAGCGTTCAAATCTGAAAGCCCAGCCTTTTCAACCCGCGCCCAAATCGCCCGCGCAGACGCTACTGAGACCTGCTGCGAAATAATAGCGGATAACAGTTCGGAAAACCCCTGCGGCTTGAGGCGCAAAGGAAGCGGTTTAGTCAGTCTGTAAGCGTGCTCCAGCTGCGGATCCCGCTTGCACAACCATGCTGCACCTTCAGCAACGCAAGCATCTGAAACAATTACACGCTCAACCATGCTAGCGCCTCCTCGACTGACAGTGCAATTTCGCCCTTGGGCGGCGGTGGGCGTTGAATCATTGCAACGGGCAAACCCAGCGCACGTGCCGCAGTCAGTTTTGTTGCGCTGGCCGCGCCGCCTGCGTTTTTGACCACAAGCCAATCGATCTTTAAGCGCTCGAACAACGCCTCCTCAGCGGCCACAGAAAACGGCGGGCGCCCGACCAGAAACTCCCCGTTGGGAAACGGAAAGGGTGCATTTGGCGGATCAATCTGACGACAGATCAAATGGCATTTTGAGAGTGCAGAAAACCGGTTAAGTGTCTGGCGGCCTGTCGCCAAAAAGACACGGGACCCCGATGGGATATGGTCGGCCGCGTCGTCTTCTTGAGCGATCAATGCCCATTTATCACCTTCTGCGCGGATCCAAGGAGGGCGCCGCACATGCAAACAGCGCAACCCAAGTTCACTGGAAATTCTCAGCGCCCGATCTGATATGTTCCACGCAAACGGGTGTGTCGCATCAATGATATGTGTGATGGTGTATGTGTGAAGGAACCTGCGAAATCCTTCATCCCCGCCAAAGCCGCCGGATACTGTTTCAATAGCGAGCTTAAGCGGTGCGCGCGTGGCACCGGAAAGTGTGGCTATCGCTGGGATATTTTTTGCAGCGAACTCCTTGGCGAGTTGCCTCGCTTCTCCCGTACCGGCAAGCAGAAGAACTTTCATACGCGCGCCAAAATTTCGCCAGCACGGTCAATCACGACAATATCAACGGCAGTGTCCGGTACAATTGCAGACACACGCGAATGAGCCTTCTTTACAACCCATTCCGCAAGGGCGGGGCCTGCAATCGTACTGGCTTGAAGTGCCGTATTGGCAGAGGCCAGCTCAGGCTTGCCGCATACATCTGCCAAGTTCTGGAAATCAACTTGTGAGCGCCCGGAATGTAAGTCCAACGCCCCTTGTGCAAGTTTTGTCAACTTACCGATGCCGCCGCCAATCGTGAGACGCGGGACGGGGTGACGAGCAAGGTATTTTAGCAAACCGCCTACAAAATCGCCCATATCGAGCATTGCGTGATCAGGTAACCCATGCAGCCCTTGCACGACAGACTCTGAAGTCGCGCCGGTGCATCCTGCTACATGCTCTAAACCATCGGCCCGTGCCACATCGATCCCCCGATGAATTGACGCGATCCAAGCCGCACATGAAAAGGGACGAACGATGCCGGTGGTGCCAAGGATCGACAATCCGCCCTTTATCCCCAATCGAGGGTTCCATGTCTTCTTGGCGATCTCCTCTCCACCGGGAATTGAAACGGAAACCTCAAGGTCGTTCGGTCTTTCAAAAGCTGCGCACCCTTCGTCCACGGCTTTCGCTATCATTTGTTGGGGAACCGGATTGATTGCAGGAGCGCCAACAGGCACGGGCAACCCCGGTTTGGTCACAACGCCGACCCCGGAGCCTGCACTGAATCGCAACCCTGAGCCGCCCGGAGTCAATCGCGCAATGATCAGCGCGCCATGTGTGACATCTGGATCATCGCCCGCATCTTTAGTGATGCCGACTTCTACCCACCCGTCCCCAGACGCAACATGCGCAATCGCAAAGACTGGACGTTCCCCCTTTGGAAGCGTGATTTCGACCTCACGAACAGGGGCATGCCCCCAGAGCACATGGCAGGCGGCTTTGGCCGCAGCGGCAGCACATGCCCCTGTAGTCCACCCACGTCTAAGATCCGTATCAGGCTTGCGTCTCACTTCGAGGCTCCCTTTTGCGGACCATAGCCGTGACCGCGCGTGCCGCCAACTGGCCGTTTCGCGTCGTTTGACCACTTTCGGGATTTGAAAAAGCGGCGTAGAGACAGATCATGACCACTTCGCTCCCTCATTTGCCAGATCAAGACTGGCCGCTTATGCAGCCTGGCTGGGTTTGGTTGTGCGGTGCGGGCCCCGGTGACCCCGGCCTATTGACCCTGCATGCATTAAACGCGCTGCGCCAAGCAGATGTGATCGTTTATGACGCATTGGTTGGCGAAGGCATCTTAAGTTGGGCCGATCAGGCGGAACAGATATATGCGGGTAAGCGCGGCGGAAAACCGTCCGCAAAACAGCGCGACATCTCATTGCGGCTTGTGGATCTTGCCCGTGCAGGCAAAAAAGTTCTCCGCCTAAAGGGGGGCGATCCGTTTGTCTTTGGCCGCGGCGGAGAAGAGGCGCAGACTTTGGTACAGCATGGCGTGCCAGTTCGGATCATTCCCGGCATCAGCGCTGGCATCGGCGGGCTCGCTTACGCGGGTATCCCTGTCACGCACCGCGACGTGAACCAAACAGTCACATTCGTAACTGGCCATGATCAAACCGGTGATGCACCATCTTCAATAGACTGGGACGGGATTGCGCGTGGATCGCAAATGATCGTGATCTACATGGGCATGAAGCACTTGCCCCAAATCTCATCTCAACTTATCGCCGCGGGCCGCCCCGAAAATGAGCCAGTTGCTCTTGTCACCTCGGCGACCACTGGCAAGCAACACGTGCTCGAAACGACGCTTAGTGCTGCTCACCGGGACGCAAACGCAGCAGGCTTGCAGCCCCCGGCGATTATCTGCGTCGGGCGCGGCGTGTTGCTTAGGCAAGCTTTGGATTGGCAGTCGATGGCGCAGGGCCTGAGCCCTCGCAATCTTGATCCCTTGGATCGTGGCCGCCCCGCAGAAAGCGCATGAGCGCTGTCCTTATTGCCGCAGCTACGTCTGGCGCTGGCAAGACCACTGTTACACTCGGGCTGTTGCGCGCGTTGGTGCGAAGCGGCACCCCCGTTCAAAGCGTGAAGCTTGGGCCGGACTACATTGACCCAGCTTTCCACGCTGCTGCAACAGGACGTCCGGCCGTTAACCTTGATCCCTGGGCGATGCCGTTAAGTATGCAGAAGGCACTCCTCACGCGGCAGGGAAATGAAGCGATAGTTGTAGAAAGCGCGATGGGTCTCTTTGATGGGGCTGGCCTTTCGGGAAGCGGCTGTGCCGCGGATGTCGCCGCAGCTTTTGATCTACCGATTTTATTGGTTGTCGATTGTGCGCGTGCCGCGCATACTATCCCAGCTTTGGTTGAAGGTCTTGTAAACCACCGCTCGGGCCTTCGATTTCACGGTCTCGTCCTAAATAACGTGGGATCGCCCCGACATGAGGCATTGCTACGCGCCGCGTTTGATAGATCACAATCGCCTCCTGTTCTTGCGGCTCTTGCGCGCCAACCTAACATAAGCCTGCCCTCTCGGCATTTAGGGTTGGTTCAGGCGCTTGAACATCCAGAACTGGATCCTCTTTTGGATCGTCTTGCAGGCAGTTTAGAACGCGTATGTGATCCTGCCGCCCTCGTCCCGACTTGGTCTAAAACTCATGTAATGCCGGCGGCAGTTTCGCCACCCGGGCAACGGATAGCGATCGCCCAAGATGCCGCGTTCTCCTTTGTTTATGCGCATCAGTTGAATGAATGGAGGTCCGCGGGTGCGGAGCTTTCCTTTTTCTCACCGCTCGAAAATGAACGCGTGCCTGAGGCTGATTTTATCTACCTACCCGGAGGATACCCTGAGCTCTACGCGGGCCAGCTAGCGAACGCAGAAAAATTCATGCAAAGCTTAAGAATTAGGGCGGAAATATCTGATATATATGGTGAATGTGGTGGGTACATGGTTCTGGGTGAGCATCTTATTGATGCGAAAGGGACCTCGCATCCAATGGCTGGGCTTTTGAACGTCGTCACCTCTTTTGAATCACGAAAACTTCATTTGGGTTATCGGTCACTCGAAACGCATCATTCTCCGCTAGCCGGCGTGTGGCGCGGTCATGAGTTTCACTATTCTTCCATCGTTTGCGAAAATGGAGAGCCGCTATTTTTCGCAAACGATGCCGATGGTGCGACCTTGCCTGCAATGGGGCTCCGCAGCGGACGTGTCTGCGGCTCATACGCACATCTCATTGCGCGGTATCGGTAAGTGCTGGACGCTT
>CALKJA010000050.1 GCA_937995865.1 uncultured Paracoccaceae bacterium
AACATCGCTGCCGCCACAAAAATCCGGGCTGATAAAAGTCTCGGCATAGACAACGCCATGTTCGGCCAGCTCTTCGAGGACCGCTTGGGTTAATCTCTTGAAGTCTTCGGGGCTGCGCAAAACACTAGTTGCGGCCTCATAGACGCTCAGAAAGTGGTTGAAATCCCGGTATTTATAGCTGCCATCCTCGTTGAAGATCTCGCTTAAGTCCGCCCCCTTTTCGCTGGCCATACCGCGAATGAACGCAGGCGGGGCTGCGCCCTCAAGGTGCAGATGAAGCTCAACTTTGGGCAGCGATTGCCAGCTCATAACACATTCCTTCCTGGTCCTTCGGACCTGATCCCTAAATGAGCAGCGATGGTTGCGGCCACGTCGGCAAAGCCGATGACCCCTAATGGCCCGCCGCGATCGCCGACCCTGTAGATCAAGACTGGCACTCGCTCGCGCGTGTGGTCTGTGCCATGCCATGTTGGATCGTTGCCATGATCGGCTGTTACAACTAGCATATCACCCTCGCGCAGCGTTTCCAAAAGCCGCGGCACTTGGCTGTCAAACCATTCCAAGGCTCGCGCATAGCCTGACACGTCTCGGCGGTGACCATAAAGGCTGTCAAACTCCACAAAGTTGGCGAAGATCAAGCTGCCATCCTCCGCCGTTTCTGTCAGCGCCAAAAGGTCTTTCATCAGCTTGCTATCTGCGCCCTTGGTCGCATCGGTGATGCCGCGCATCGTGAAAATATCGCCGATCTTGCCCACAGCATGCACCTTGCGGCCTGCATCCTGCGCCCAGTCACAGAGCGTGGACGCAGGTGGAAGAATGGCGAAATCCCTGCGGTTTTTTGTCCTTTTAAATGCACCTTCTTCACCGATGAAGGGTCTTGCGATCACACGGCCAATTTTCATGCTGTGCAGCATTGGCGCAATATCGCGGCACATCTGGAGCAATCTTTCTAGACCAAAAGACTCTTCATGGGCCGCAATCTGAAAGACGCTATCAGCGGATGTGTAACAAATCGGCAGGCCGCTGCGCAGGTGTTCAGCCCCCAGCCTCTCGATGATTTCCGTACCGCTGGCGTGGCAGTTGCCAAGGATGCCATCCGTACCAGCTGCCTTTGCAGCGGCTTGGATCACCGCTTCGGGGAACGCCGCCGATTGATCTGTGAAATAGTGCCAATCCCACGGCACAGGGAGGCCCGCGAGCTCCCAATGGCCTGATGGTGTGTCCTTTCCGGGGCTGATCTCAGTTGCAGCCCCAAACCATCCGCCGGTCCAGGGACCCAGCCCACAGTTTTCATCCGAGCCCGCCCGAACCGCGCCGTCCAGCCCAAGACCTGCAAGGGCGGTAAGGGTTAACGGCCCACTTCGGCCCTCTTCCGCCTGCCCCATCCTGCAGGCTGCTGCGATATGGGCCAACGTATTAGCCCCGGCATCGCCAAATTCCGCAGCATCTGGCGCACCGCCGCAGCCAACACTATCCATCACAACCAAAAACGCGCGAGTCATGGCGCGATCCTTTGGTGCACAAGATCCGGCGGCATCGGGCGGGCCGTTGAAAACTTGACTGCTGTCAACACGGCTTCTTTCGCGCGCTCTGCTGCCCCTTCATCTGCGGCATGGACAAACGCCAAAGGAGCGCCCTTTTCAACGCTGGTCGCCACCGGCGCAACAGCGCTTAGACCAACAGCTGGATTGATTTGATCGGATTCAACGCGGCGCCCACCGCCCAAAGCCACCACGGCGTTGCCAAGTGCGGTGCCATTCCACCCAGCTACAAACCCGTCTTGAGGCGCCAGAACCGGGCGGATTACCGAAGCATAAGGCAAAAGATCTGATGCACGTTCCAAAAGGCCAGACGGGCCACCCTGCGCTGCAACCATTTGGGCGAATGTCTCGGCGGCATAGCCCGATTGCAGCGCGCGTAGCAGACGGCGATCAGCATCGGCTTCGCTTGCTGACGCTCCTGACAAAACCATCACTTCAGCCCCAAGGGTCAAAGCAATTTCAACAACCGGGCCTTTTGCCTCACCGCGAAAAACGTCAATAATATCAGAAACTTCCAATGCATTCCCCAAGGATGGAAGCAATGGCTGAGACATGTCCGTGATCAACGCCGAGGTCGGGCATCCTGCCCCATTTGCTGTTGAAACTAGGCTCTGCGCCAACTCACGCGCCTCCGCTTGGGTTTGCATAAATGCGCCAGAGCCCACTTTGACATCTAGCACCAACGCATCAACGCCCGCCGCCAGCTTCTTTGACAGGATCGAGGCCGTGATCAAATCGAGCGAAGGCACCGTGCCTGTTACATCGCGGATCCCATAAAGCCGCTTATCCGCCGGGGCGATCCGGGGCGTTGGCCCTACGATCGCGGCCCCAACGCGGTGCATGATCTCGCGAAGTTCTTCAGGCGCGATATCGACGCAAACACCTGGGATCGCCTCAAGCTTGTCAAGCGTGCCCCCGGTATGACCCAAACCTCGCCCGGATATCATCGGGACATATACCCCAACCGACGCAAGCAAAGGCGCAAGCAACAGTGATACAGCATCCCCCACTCCGCCAGTGGAGTGTTTATCCACAACCGGGCCCGGCAGATTCCACTCAAGAACATCCCCGCTGTCGCGCATGCCTGTGGTGAGTGCGACGCGCCCAGACTCACCCAGACCTTGAAGACAAACCGCCATCGCAAACGCTCCGGCCTGTGCATCGGACACCGTGTCATCGCCCAAACCCATCGCAAAATCTGTGATCTCTGCGGGCGTTGGGCGCTGGCCCATACGCAAATTGTCAATCAAGAGACGCGCGTCCATCAGTTTACGAACGCTCCATATGCTCGGCAGTAAACGTGCCTGGCAACAAATCGCCAACAGTTGTGGTTAAGGTCGCTCCATCTATCGTAGCTAAGGTCACCGGCACAGAAATCGTACCAAATTCGGCAAGTTTTTGACGACATCCGCCACAGCACGGCACGGGTTCGGGGCTATCCGCAATAACGGCCACCTCAACAATCTCATATTCGCCGGCGGCAGCCATCGCTGCCAAGGCCCCCGCTTCCGCACAGGTGCCCTCGGGGTACGCCACATTTTCGACGTTGCACCCAACATAGATCGCGCCCGAAGAGGTCCGCACAGCAGCACCAACTTTAAATCGTGAATACGGGGCATAGGCATTCTCGCGCACAGCGCGCGCGGCTTCGATCAAGGCGTTTGTCGTCATGGGCATCTCCTTGGCGTTATGGTGAGCAAGCCCAGCGGCAAGCGCAAGCGAGAACCGCAGCGCTGCCCCTGTCATTCCGTTTCGGAATAGCGACGTGTGATTTTTGGGGGCTTCATGTTTGGATCTCAGCACCCACGCCCGCGTGGTTTAATCAAGCGTAGTCACAAAGACTCCGGGTAGCGAAACCTCAAGAATTTCAAGATCATTTGAAGGTAAAGTGTGGCAGGTCCGCATGCCCGGCGGGATGACAAAAGCATCCCCCGCAACAAGAGGTACGGGATCGCTGCCTTCGCCTTCTAAGGTAACGGCGCCCTGCATTACGAAGCTGAATAGGATATCGCAGTTATGTGCAGACCAACTTGACACACCAATGGCGGGCCGCACCACATGCACGCCCGCAACGTTCCCAGTATGCGCCGCGATCTGCGTGTCGCGGCTTTGGAAACCGGGCAGCCGAAAATCAGACCATTGGGCGGTGTCGGCGGTGTGGTGAACAAAGGTTTGGCCATCAAACTCCCGATCCGGCCGGAACACAGCGGTTGGAAGCTCCATCTCGTGATCAATCGTGGTGATATGCTCCGCAGGCACGCCAATCTCAATAACCTCAAGATTATCAGACGCATAAAGAACACGGTGGCGGATCTCAGGCGGTTGAATCACACAATTCCCCGCCAAAAGGCGGAACGGCTCTCCCTGATCCTCATAGACCAGATCAACCCACCCTTTGTAGCAAAAGATCAACTGAAATCCGACGCTGTGAAAATGCACCATATCCGGCACAGGCCCGCCATCCGGAATCCGAATATGAGAGGCAATAATAGACCCGCCAAGCCGTGACGGGATTAGATCGCGATACTGCATACCTGCACGCCCAACGATCCACGGCGCTTGGTCGGCCAGCCTGCGCACAACAAAGTCATGCTCTGTCGCAGGCATTTCAACTGGCGGAGCAAGCGGTGCGATTTCAACTCTGTTGCCGCTCGGCGCGGTCAATTCAGTTTCCCCCCCGGCGATCAGCACCGGGTCATCCGCGAGAATGCGGATTACGCCCGACGATGTGTTGAGTGTTGCATCCAGCCGGATGCGCAGCCCGTGGCCCGAAAAGACAACAACATGAGGATCATCCGCCGGATAGATCTCATCCATCCGAAATCCCAGCCGTTTGGTGAAAAACGGGATGTCGTCACGCACGTCCTTTGCAGGAAGCAGCACTTCGGCTTTGATATTCTGCATGGGCATCCTTTACTTCTGGCGCGCGGTTCGTTTCCGGTCAGATACTATTGCAACTGCGGGCGGTGTCACGCGCGCAAAGGAAAAAGGAGCTCGGATGAGCCATCATAGCGATCGTTGGGGGATTTTTCGCTCCATCACGTCCCGCAAGCAGGCGCTAGAGGCGGTGAAAATGTCTGGGCTACCGCTTCTTCTTTTGGCTGTGTCTACCATTGTCGGAGTTTTGCCAGTGTTCACCGAACTGTTGCCTGCACCAATATTTGGGCTGCTTTTGTTTTTGCTTTTCGGCGTCTTGCCAGCGCTCCTTTTCCTTTGGGGCGCGTTCGGGTTACGGGCGATGCGTTGGCGGCGGGTGCCTTGGCTTTGCGGGGCCGCTGCTCTTGTGATCCTTTGCAACGCGGTTTTATTTCCCTCTTGGAGCTTTTTCGTGCAATTTGGCGCACTCATGCTGCTTGTGAATGGCGTGCGTGGGTGGCACTGGCTGCGACGAAATCCCTCTTGAAGGGAAGGTTCAGAGCGCGTAACGCCAAGATAGTTTAACGTTAAACAATCCTTGGGAGGGGACGATGGCCGAAGACAATAACCCAAAGGCTGAAAGCCCGGCCCTGTTCTATCACCGCCACCCCAAGCCCGGAAAGCTTGAGATCCGTGCGACCAAACCGCTGGCCAATGGGCGCGATCTGGCGCGTGCCTACTCCCCCGGTGTGGCCGAGGCATCTTCGGCGATCCATGCCTCACCAGACACAGCGCGCGATTACACGGCGCGCGGCAATCTTGTGGCTGTGGTCACCAACGGGAGCGCTGTGCTTGGGCTTGGCAATATCGGCGCGTTGGCCTCCAAGCCCGTGATGGAGGGCAAGGCGGTTCTTTTTAAGAAATTCGCCGGGATCGATTGCTTTGACATTGAACTGGACGAAAGCGATCCCGAAAAGCTGGCCGATATCGTTTGCGCTTTGGAGCCCACCTTTGGTGCGATCAACCTTGAAGATATTAAGGCGCCGGACTGTTTTATCGTAGAACAGATCTGCCGCGAGAGGATGAACATCCCGGTTTTCCATGACGACCAGCACGGCACCGCGATTGTTGTGGGGGCTGCGGCCACGAATGCGCTGCGCGTTGCGGGCAAGCGGTTTGAGGATATCAAGATTGTATCAACGGGCGGTGGCGCGGCAGGAATCGCGTGCCTCAATATGCTGCTCAAGCTGGGTGTGAAACGCGAAAACGTGTTGCTGTGCGATATTGACGGGCTGGTCTACAAAGGACGCGGGAATTCGACAGCTCAAAAAGATGACTACGCCCAAGGCACCGCACCGGCCACGCTGGCAGACGTCATAGATGGCGCAGATCTTTTTCTTGGCCTGTCCGGGCCCGGTGTTTTGACCTCCGAGATGGTTGCCAAAATGGCCAAAAACCCAATCATCTTTGCGTTGGCCAATCCCACACCCGAGATTTTGCCAGACGACGCGCGCGCTGTCGCCAAAGGCGCCTTGATCGCTACGGGCCGCAGCGATTTCCCTAATCAGGTCAACAACGTGCTGTGCTTCCCGTTTATCTTTCGCGGAGCGCTTGATGTGGGCGCGACCGAGATCAATGACGAGATGAAGATTGCTTGTATCGAAGGCATCGCCGCCCTTGCGCGGGCAACAACGAGCGCCGAGGCTGCTGCTGCGTATCAGAATGAACAGCTCACCTTTGGGCCGGATTATCTTATCCCCAAACCCTTTGACCCGCGCCTGAAAGGCGTCGTCGCAACAGCCGTGGCCCGTGCAGCAATGGAGACGGGCGTTGCCACCCGCCCGCTTGCAGATCTTGAGGCCTATAAGTCCAATCTGGACGCCTCAGTTTTCAAATCCTCTTTTGTCATGCGCCCGGTCTTTGAAGCGGCAGCAACCGCATCGCGCCGCATTGTCTTTGCCGAAGGCGAAGACGAGCGTGTGCTGCGCTGTGCGCAAGCGACCTTGGAGGATCTGACCGAAATGCCGATTCTCATTGGTCGGCCTGACGTGATCGAGGCCCGCTGCGAACGGGCCGGTCTCAAGATTCGCCCCGGTGATTTTGAGGTCGTGGACCCCAACAACGACCCCCGTTACCGGGACTATTGGGGCAGCTATCACGAGATGATGGCCCGCCGCGGTGTCACCCCTGATATCGCTCGCGCGATCATGCGCACCAATACCACGGCCATCGCCTCGGTCATGGTGGCGCGCGGCGAAGCTGACAGTCTGATTTGCGGCACATTTGGGCAGTATCATTGGCACCTCAAATACGTGACCGATATCCTTGGCACAGGGCGCGTGGGCACAGATCAGTTGCATCCGGTGGGCGCGCTTTCGATGATGATCCTTGAAGATGGGCCACTGTTTTTGGCCGATACCCATGTGCATGATCAGCCTACGCCTGCGCAGATTTGCGAAACGGTGATCGCTGCGGCCCGTCATGTGCGGCGCTTTGGGATGGCGCCCAACATCGCGCTGATGAGCCGCTCGCAGTTTGGTGATCAGGATTGTGGCACCGGGCGCACCATGCGCGCCGCCCTAGATCTTTTAGACTCTGCGCCTCGTGATTTCGCCTATGAGGGCGAAATGCATGTAGAAACAGCGCTGAACCCAGAGCTGCGCGCGCGCGTTTTCCCGGGCTCGCGGTTGGAAGGTGAAGCAAACGTTCTGATCTTCGGCAATTCGGACGCTGCATCTGGCGTGCGCAACGTGCTTAAGATGAAAGCGCAGGGGCTGGAAGTTGGCCCGGTGCTTATGGGCATGGGCAACCGCGCCCATATTGTTGCGCCGTCAATCACAGCCCGCGGCCTATTGAACATGACAGCTTTGGCCGGAACGCCCGTCTCACAATACAGCTGAGAACCGCGCAGCAAGAGGATCTTGTAAATTTCATTGTAAATTTATTTTCAAGTAATTTGCAAAGCGCGAGCATTTGCTTGCCCGCGCGCTGTGACCTGACGTAGATGAGATCTGTGAACGGGGGGAAAGACATGGGATATTCTGAGGTTTATGCGGGCTGGAAATCAGACCCCGAAGCTTTTTGGATGGAGGCCGCGCAGGCGATTGATTGGGACAAACCGCCCAGCAAAGCGCTGAGTGATGAACGCGCGCCGTTATATGAATGGTTCGCAGATGCCCGTGTGAATACCTGCTGGAACGCCGTTGATCGCCATGTTGAGTCCGGGCGCGGAGGCCATACAGCCATTATTTATGACAGCCCAATCACCGGGGCTGCATCCCAAACCACCTATGCCCAGTTGAAAGATCAGGTGGCTTTGCTGGCAGGAGCACTTTTGGCGCGGGGTATCACCAAAGGTGATCGCGTGATCATCTATATGCCAATGGTGCCTGAAGCGCTTATCGCGATGTTAGCCTGTGCGCGGATTGGCGCAATACATTCTGTTGTTTTTGGTGGTTTTGCCGCAAATGAGCTGGCCGTGCGGCTTGACGATGCAACACCCAAAGCGATCCTCGCTGCGTCTTGCGGGTGCGAGCCCGGGCGCGTGGTCGCCTATAAACCGCTGATTGATGGCGCAATAGAACTGGCCACCCATAAACCTGAAGTTTGTTTCATCCTTCAACGCGAGGAAGGCCCTTGTGAGCTTGGCACCCGCGATGTGGATTGGCATGCCGCGCAAGACGGTGTGACCCCTGCAGATTGCGTAGCAGTCGAAGGAAACCACCCGGCCTATATTCTGTATACTTCCGGGACCACGGGCGCGCCCAAAGGGGTAGTGCGCCATACGGCCGGGCATCTTGTGGCGCTGAACTGGACGATGAAAAACGTCTATGACATCAACCCGCCCACCGCTGACGGCACCGAAGTATTTTGGGCCGCGTCTGATGTGGGTTGGGTCGTGGGCCATTCCTATATTTGTTACGCGCCACTCATTCAGGGCAACACGACCATCGTGTTCGAAGGCAAACCTGTTGGCACCCCGGACGCCGGTACATTCTGGCGCGTTATTCAGGATCATGGCGTCAAAGCCCTGTTCACAGCGCCCACAGCATTCCGCGCAATCAAGCGTGACGATCCAACCGGGACTTTGGTCAAGGACTATGATCTGAGCCGATTTGAATGCCTGTACCTTGCCGGAGAACGCGCTGACCCAGATACGATTCTTTGGGCTCAAGATAAGCTGGGTGTGCCGGTGATCGATCATTGGTGGCAGACCGAAACCGGCTTTGCCATCGCTTCAAACCCAATGGGGATTGAAAAGCTCCCGGTAAAAGTTGGTTCTCCTTCGGTGCCGATGCCAGGGTTTGACGTGCAGATTCTGTCTGATGAAGGGTATTCCCTGCCCGCGGGTGAATTGGGAGCGATTGCCGTAAAGCTGCCGCTGCCGCCGGGCACATTGCCCACCCTATGGAACGCCGAAGAACGGTTCCTCAAAAGCTATCTCAATAGCTTTCCCGGCTATTATGAAACCGGTGATGCCGGGATGAAAGATGAAGATGGCTATCTATATATAATGGCGCGCACGGATGACGTGATCAACGTGGCAGGCCACAGGCTATCGACGGGCGCGATGGAAGAGGTTTTGGCCGGGCATCCAGACGTGGCCGAATGCGCAGTGATTGGCGTGACGGATCCGTTAAAAGGTCAGCTGCCGCTTGGGTTTTTGTGCGTGAACTCCGGAGTTGACCGCCCCGAAGCAGACATCGTCGCAGAGGTGGTGCAAAAGGTCCGCAGTGAGATTGGCCCCGTCGCGGCCTTCAAGCTTGCTTGTGTTGTTCAGCGTTTGCCGAAGACGCGTTCGGGTAAGATCCTGCGCGGCACAATGGTCAAGATCGCCGATAGCGAGGCATATAAGATGCCCGCCACAATCGATGATCCTGCCATTTTGGATGAAATAAAGGATGCGCTCCAAGGGCTTGGCTACGCCTCTGGCCAATAAAGGCTGATATGATGCGCCAAAATTGGATTACGATTGCGTCGATCATTGTCGTTGGGTTGCTTCTGATCCGGCTGCCGCTTTCCTTTTCCGCGCCGCTTATCGCGTTGCTGGTGGTCGGCTATATGGCTTACTCTAACCTAAAGGCGCTGCAGTCTGCAAAAACTGCGCGCAAAAAGCAGGTAGTGGCCAGTTTGCGGGTATCATCCGGGCCACCGTGCCGCGTGTTCGTGGACTACAAACCTGTATCGGGCGACAGCCGCCCCCGCGATTGGCAACTCTGGGTGGATTATACCTCCCATGGGGTGGGTCCGGCCCTTGGCGGCAATGGCATTGGCAGTTCTCCAATTGGGCCGCGCATTCCCAATGCCGCACCCGACCCAGACGGCAAATGCCGCATTTGCATCTATCAAGACGGCTGGATCATCAAAGCGGACGCTCGAAAAGAGCCCAATAGATCCCCTTCGATTCAATCTCGCATACGGTCGGCAGACGCCGCCGTTCATGCCGCTGCGGGGGCTTACAGCTCGCTGTTTGACTATATTGCTGCAGAACCTGCAATCATCTGCTTGTCAGTATCCGAAGGTGGAAATCACCGGATCATCTCGCGATTGCACCGCGCCAACCTACCGTTGACCTAAGGTTTGCTCCGTTTGTGCTCCCGTCCGAAATCCCTTTACTTAAAGGGCAACCCGTGCGATTTGAGCCGTGCTACGTGATATCTATCGATCCCCTGTCTACCTTACTGGCGACTGCGTTCTCGATTTTGCACTGACGCCGACTGACCTGCCGCACCCTGCGGGCAGGCAATCAAAGGAGACACTGACATGGCCACTGGCACAGTGAAATGGTTCAACACCGACAAAGGCTACGGCTTCATCGCACCTGATAACGGCGGCAAGGACGTTTTCGTTCACATCCGCGCCGTTCAATCCTCCGGTCTTGACGGCCTGAAAGAAGACCAAAAAGTTTCTTTCGAGCTTCAGACCGGCCGTGATGGCCGCGAAAGCGCCGGCGACATCCAAATCGCCTAAGCCGATCCTTCGGTTTTGAAAACAATCGAAAAGGCAGAGCCGCAAAGCTCTGCCTTTTTTGCATCTAGCCTCCAAGGCCACGAGCCGGCACGCCGCGTACTACAAACTCGAGACGCTTAAAATTTGGCACAAGCTGGGGACGGTGGGCGGGGCGTCTTGCCGTAAGGCAACAGCGCCGTATCACCGTCACATCTCATAAATCTCCAACGGCAGCCCATCGGGGTCAGCAAAGAACGTAAAGGCGCGCTCCGTCAGCAGATCCACGCGGATCTCTTCGACGGCGATGCCTTTACCTTCAAGTTCGGCCTTTGCTTTCCCAACATCCGAAACCGCAAAGGCCAGATGCCGCAACCCAAGCGCCTCCGGGTGCGACGGCCGCTTAGGCGCTCCCGGAAACGTGAACAGCTCAATCTGCCCCCCACAAGGCAAAGCCAGATCCAATTTCCAGCTTTCTCGTGCTGCACGCCATGTTTCGGCGATCACGGGCAACCCCAGAACGCCTGTGTAAAACGCTTTCGAGACGTCATAGTCAGACGCGATGACCGCAACATGGTGAAATCCGCGCAAGCCCCGCACGGGTCAGACAAACTGTTCGCGCAACAGCCGCTCATCCAGCCCATGGCCTGGATCGAACAACAAATGATGCGCTACGGACGGCTCACTTGCGATTTCAACCTGCTCTACACCTCGAACCGATCGGCCATCCGCATCCGCCATCACCGGGCGCTTTTCTGGCTGGATGACCTCAAACCGCACCCGCGCACGCTTTGGCAAAAGCGCACCGCGCCAGCGGCGGGGCCGATAAGCCGCCACGGGGGTCAGTGCCAGAACATCTGATCCAATTGGCACAATTGGGCCATGCGCGCTGTAATTATACGCGGTCGAGCCCGCAGGCGTTGCCACCAAAGCGCCATCACAGGCCAGCTCCTTCATGCGCAATTTGTCATCCACATAGATCCGCAATTTCGCGGCCTGTGGCCCTTGCCGCAGGAGCGATACTTCGTTGATCGCCAACAGCTCGGTTTCGCTTCCATCCACACATCGCGCGCGCATACGAAGCGGGTTGATTATGGCCTCTTCAGCCGCCGCAAGCCGGAACAGCAAATCATCTTCGGCATATTCATTCATCAGAAAGCCAACTGTGCCCCGGTTCATCCCATAGACCGGTGCAGGCAGGTTTTGGGTCTTGTGCAGCGTGTGCAGCATAAAGCCATCGCCGCCCAACGCGACGATCACTTGCGCCTCATCCGCTGGCGTATCACCATATCGCGCCGCAAGCGTCTCTCGCGCCTCTTGTGCGATATCTACACTGCTCGCCAAAAAGGCAATTTTGCGCATCTCTGGCACCGGGCGCCCTCCTGTTTCCCAAAGTGTTCCCCCGTGCCCAAAGGAAAGGCAAGAGGCGAATGGGAACGCGATCGGCGCTCAAATAGCGCTTAGGGTCGTTTTTTGGGTATTTCCTATCGGAAACCTGTCTTAGACAGCGCTCAGGAAATAGGAGACCGCCCCATGAACGTCGCACACCGCGAGACCGCTTTCTTTAACAAATCCCTGTCCGAGACTGATTCCGAGCTGTTCGGCGCCATACAAGACGAGCTGGGCCGCCAGCGCGACGAGATTGAGCTGATCGCGTCCGAAAATATCGTCTCCAAGGCTGTGCTTGAGGCACAAGGATCTGTCATGACGAACAAATACGCCGAAGGGTATCCCGGACGGCGCTATTACGGCGGGTGCCAGTTTGTCGATGTGGCCGAGAATTTGGCCATCGAGCGTGCGAAGTCTTTGTTTGGGTGTGAGTTTGCCAATGTGCAGCCGAACTCAGGATCGCAAGCCAATCAGGGTGTTTTTCAGGCGCTGATCCAGCCCGGCGATACGATTCTTGGGATGTCGCTGGACGCAGGAGGGCATTTGACCCATGGCGCAAAGCCCAACCAATCGGGCAAATGGTTCAAGCCTGTTCAGTACGGTGTGGATCGCGAGACAAACCTGATCGACTATGATGAGGTTCAGCGCCTTGCGACCGAGCATAAGCCCGCGATGATCATTGCCGGCGGCTCCGCCATCCCGCGCCATTTGGATTTCGCCCGCTTCCGCGAAATTGCCGATAGCGTTGGCGCGTGGCTTTTGGCAGACGTTGCGCATTTCGCGGGCTTGATAGTGGCCGGCGAATACCCCAATCCGTTCCCGCACGTGCATGTTGCAACCACAACGACCCACAAAACCCTGCGCGGTCCGCGCGGCGGCATGATCATGACCAATGACGAAGCGATCTCGAAAAAGGTCAACTCGGCGATCTTCCCCGGCATTCAAGGCGGTCCGCTCATGCATGTCATCGCAGCCAAGGCTGTTGCTTTTGGTGAGGCCCTTCAGCCAGAGTTCAAAACCTACCAGCAGCAAGTGATCAAAAACGCCCAAGCTCTTGCGGATCAGCTTGAAAAGGGCGGGTTGGCCACAGTGACAAACGGCACTGACACTCATGTCATGCTGGTTGATTTGCGCCCCAAAGGTGTCAAAGGCAACGCAACGGAGCGCAGCCTTGGTCGTGCGCATATCACCTGCAACAAAAACGGCGTGCCGTTCGATCCCGAAAAGCCGATGGTCACATCGGGCATCCGTTTGGGCTCCCCAGCGGGCACGACGCGCGGCTTTGGTGAGGCAGAGTTCCGTCAAATCGGTGATTGGATCAACGAGGTTGTGGACGGCCTTGCTGCCAATGGTGAAGAGGGCAACACAGCCGTCGAGGACAAAGTGAAAGTAGAAGTCGCCTCCCTTTGCGCGCGCTTCCCGCTATATTCTTAATCGGATTGCATCTGGACCGGACTATTCCTCTTTGGAATGGTTCGGTCCAACTCTCTCGATTTCGTCTGCTAGGTCTTTAGCCAAGCCCAAAGGGTGGCTAAAATGATCACAGCCAGCACAACATTCACCAACACCGTTGTCGTTAAGTCCAGCGCGATCCCTTTGCGCCGGTCCATCGCATCGACCTTCTCAAGGTGCATGAGTAGCGCGGTTTCGGCCCGTTCAAAACTGCGCTCATCCAGCTGTTTTTGCATCTTCGGATGGCCCAGCGCGTGAGACGCGTGAACAAGTATTTGCGCTTGCTTTCGCTCATATTTCGGGAACGCGCGACCAATCTTGCGGACCTGTTTTTCAAGCGAGCCTTTGACCCCGTATTTTACGGCAATCTCAGCGCTCAGGTTTTCCACGCGGGCTTTGGCATTCATCGGATCCATACGCGTTGCTTAGCGTTCTGGCTCTGGTCACGCCAGCCCTGCAGCGCTATGCCTTGGCCATGTTGACAATGACCACATACGGCGATGCGGGCGGGACACCGTTGATCATTGCGCACGGGCTGTTTGGCTCTGGGCGCAACTGGGGTGTGATCGCAAAGCGATTGTCTGATACTCGCCGGGTTTTCAACGTGGATATGCGCAATCATGCAGGATCTTTCCACGATCCCGATCACAGCTATGGCGCGCTTGCCAATGATCTTGCAAAGGTCATTGACGCCGTCGGCGGCCGCGCCGATCTCATAGGGCATTCTATGGGCGGCAAGGCTTCCATGGTTGCCGCGCTTTCAGGTGCCGGGATCCGGCGGTTGATCGTGGCAGATATTGCGCCGGTTGCCTATGGGCACACGCAAATGCACTTGATCGATGCAATGGAAGCGATTGATCTGGCGGCGATAGAGACACGCCGCGACGCGGACGCAGCCCTTGCCACAAGTGTTAACGACCCCGGCGTGCGAGCGTTTCTTCTTCAATCGCTTGATATCAAAGAAAAACGTTGGGATTTAAACCTCGCGACGTTGCGGGATCAGATGCCGTTGATCCTTGGTTTTCCAGAGGTGGCTGGTGCGTTTGAAAATCCAACACTGTTCTTGGCTGGCGCAACATCTGACTATATCACGCGCGGCGCGCGCCCCAAGATTAAGGCGCATTTCCCGGCTGCGCGTTTTGCGAAAATTCCTGACGTGGGGCACTGGCTTCACGCTGAAAAACCCCGAGATTTTGAAGCGGCTGCGCGGGTCTTCCTCGATCAATCTGATACGCGGTAACCTCGGATTAACCGACTCCAAGCACAGTCAACGCATGACACATGCTCCTCTTATGCGCTTTTGGCGCCTTGCCCATCATCTAACAGATCGCACAGCGACAACGCTCACTGACAAGATCGGGCTTCTGCGGGACTGCTATCGCGCCGAAGCAACCAATGGGCCAATGACGGCGCTCGCGATGGTTGTTTTGCCCCATTCCGTACACGCCGTTTGGAAACTGCCTAAAGACGCCGACCCCAAAAAACGTTGGAATCGCCTCTCTTCAAGTTTTAGCCGCCACGCCGGTTTGAGCCTGGCCTGGCATCCGCCTTGGATCATCGATCTTGGGGAAACGGATATTGCCACAGCCGTGGCTCAGATCCATGCCCAACCGGTACAATGGAATCTCACAGCACGTCCTGAGGATTGGCCCTATTCCTCAATCCACCACGGGCGTGGCTAGCGACCATGCACCATTGCGATAACCGTTGCGCGTTCCAGCCATTCGGGGTGCCCCGGTTGCTCTTTGACCTCGTGCGCGGCTTTAGCCTGCATGGAAGGTGCGATGCCGGCCAAATCAAAAAGCCCAGCCCAAACCGGAGACGACGCGGACGACGCGTTTAAAAGGATCTTGTTTGCAGCCAGATAGCCGGAAACCCGGCTGCGTCGGGCGTCGTAACTTGCATTCTCAACGCCAGCTGCAACAGCACGCACAGGCAATGAAAGCGGATTGCCCAAATGTCCAAAATCGCACCCAGCAAGCGCGATCACGGCGAAAGTTAAGATAAGTATGCGTGATGTCATCCACGTGTTGAGCCACGCAAAAGCCGACCCGAAAAGGGGAAAACCTGAGCAGTTCAATCGCGCAGCAGATAACACGCCCCACGCGGAGCTGATAAAGGCGACCTCAGAAAACGGCGCTGTTAGTCCATCTTGAGGGCAGAAATGAACGCCTCTTGCGGAATCTCGACCTTACCGAATTGGCGCATCTTCTCCTTACCGGCCTTTTGCTTTTCAAGCAGTTTCTTCTTACGGGTGGCATCACCACCGTAACATTTGGCGGTAACATCTTTGCGCAGAGCGCTGAGCGTTTCGCGCGCGATCACCTTCCCGCCAAGCGCCGCCTGAATCGGAATTTTGAACATGTGGCGCGGGATCAAGTCTTTGAGCTTTTCGCACATGGCCCGCCCGCGCATCTCAGCGCGATCCCGGTGTACCATCATGGACAGAGCATCCACAGGCTCATCATTCACCAAGATTGACATCTTCACTAGATTGTCTTCGCGGTAGCCTTCCATTTGGTAATCGAAGGACGCATAGCCTTTGGTCACCGATTTGAGACGGTCGTAGAAGTCAAACACCACTTCGTTAAGCGGCAGGTCGTACACAGTCATCGCGCGCGACCCAGCATAGGTCAGGTCCATTTGAATGCCGCGGCGTTCTTGGCACAGCTTCAGAACGTCGCCTAGATACTCATCAGGGACGAGGATCGTCGCTTTGATACGTGGCTCTTCGATGTGATCCACCGTGGACGGATCCGGCATATCGGCAGGATTGTGCAGCTCGTTCATCTCGCCGTCTTTGCCATAGACATGATACACCACGGAAGGCGCCGTTGTGATTAGCTCAATGTCATATTCGCGTTCGATCCGATCACGGATAACTTCAAGGTGCAGCAGCCCAAGGAACCCGCAGCGGAAGCCAAAGCCAAGTGCTGCAGAGGTTTCCATTTCATAGCTAAAGGACGCATCGTTTAGCGCGAGCTTTTGAATGGCATCGCGCATGTCCTCAAATTCCGAGCTGTCCACCGGGAAGAGACCGCAAAACACAACAGGCTGCGCCGGTTTGAAGCCCGGCAGAGCCTCAACTTCTTGGCGCTGATGAGTGATCGTATCGCCCACCCGCGTATCGCGCACCTGTTTGATTGATGCCGTCAGGAATCCGATTTCACCGGGGCCAAGGCTTTCAACAGATTCCATCGCTGGGCGGAACACTCCGATCCGGTCCACATGGTGCACCGTATCATTGCTCAGGAATTTAATTCTCTCGCCCTTCTTGAGCCGCCCGTCGATCACGCGGATCAGGACGATCACCCCAAGATAGGCGTCATACCAACTGTCCACGAGCATCGCTCTGAGTGGCCCATCTTGGTCACCTTGCGGGCTCGGCAAGCGCGTGACAATCGCTTCGAGCGTTTCAGGAATGCCAATGCCAGACTTGGCCGAAACCAAAAGCGCGTCCGTGGCGTCAATGCCAATCACATCTTCGATCTGTTCGGCCACACGCTCGGGTTCGCTGGCTGGTAGGTCGATCTTATTGAGCACCGGCACGATTTCGTGATCCGCATCAATGGCTTGGTAGACATTGGCCAGCGTCTGCGCTTCCACACCTTGCGTGCTGTCCACCACCAAAAGCGAACCTTCCACGGCCCGCATAGAGCGCGAGACCTCATAGGCAAAGTCCACGTGGCCGGGCGTATCGATCAGGTTAAGCACATAAAGCTCGCCATCAGCCGCTGTATAATCGATGCGCACAGTGTTGGCTTTGATCGTGATGCCGCGTTCACGTTCGATATCCATGCTGTCGAGCAGCTGTTCCTTCATATCCCGATCCGCCACGGTATTGGTGGATTGGATCAGCCTGTCGGCCAGCGTCGATTTCCCGTGGTCGATATGGGCCACGATCGAGAAATTGCGGATGTTTTTAAGCGGTGTCATGGGTGGGATATGTAAGGGTTTTGAGGGGTTGGCAAGGGTCTGAAATGAAGCAGCTAAGTTCAGCCACTACCCACCCCCCAAAGTTTGGAGCGATCCCGGTAGGGGCGGCCCCTAGCAGGTATAGTTCAAGCCCAAACGCCCGCCGTCCGCATAGATCGTTTCGCCGGTCACATAGCTGGACTTTTTCGAGCACAAGAACGCCACCACATCACCGATTTCCCGTGCGTCGCCCACGCGGCCAAGCGGTGTGCGCGACATAGCGGTTTTGAAAGCTTCTGGGTTGGCGTTCACGCCGGCCATCATCTCGGTATCGATGGAGCCCGGGCCCACTGCGTTGACGCGAATATTGTGTTTGGCCAACGCAAGGGCCGCCACTTTGGTGAGCTGCATGACGCCCCCCTTGGAAGCACAATACGCGGGGATTGCGGGGATCGCGACCTGTGCATTGATCGATGACATATTCACGATCGCGCCTTCGATCTTCGCGTCGACCATCATATTCGCCGCCAATTGTGTGGCCAAGAAGACGCCGCGCAGGTTGATGTTGATCACGCGATCAAAGGTCTCAACATCATAGCTGAGGAAATCGCCCGGCATCGCGACGCCAGCATTGTTAACAAGCGCATGAACCGGGCCGCAATCTGCCGCGATCTGAGCAAACATCGCTCTGATTTGCTCAAGATCGCCCATATCGCACGGAATCGCCCCTAAAGCACCCAACGCGGCGCCCGCTTTGGCCACACCATCGGCGTTGATATCGGCCAGAATTACGTCAAACCCATCTTCGATCAAAGCCTCGGCGCAAGCATATCCGATGCCTTGTGCACCCCCGGTGATCAACGCGCGTGGTTTGGTGGTCATATCATGTCCTTTGAATTCGGTTGTTTAGAGGGATCAAATCAGCGCGCGCGGCATTTGCCAAGGGCGGGCATGCTTGCGCCCCGCACAAGGCTGAGCCATCGTTCGCCCCTAGGCCCAATACAGGACACGCCCAATGCCCAAGCTCACGATATCCTCCGCCCAAATGGTCCAAAACGCTCGTGCGCGGATTGAAGAGGTTGAGACCGCGGATTTGATCGCCAAACTGGACGACCCTGACGTGGTCATTGTTGATATTCGCGACATACGCGAGCGGCAGCGCAGCGGGTTTATTCCCGGCAGCTTCCACGCACCGCGCGGTATGATCGAGTTCTGGGTTGATCCCGATAGCCCGTATTTCAAGGATATATTTGCGCAAGACGGAAGAACTTTCGTCTTTCACTGTGCCTCAGGCTGGCGCTCGGCACTCACTGTGGCCACGCTTCAAGACATGGGGTTTGAGGCAGCACATTTGAAAGAGGGTTTCTCAACTTGGGAAAAGCAAGGCGGCCCAGTAGAAACCCTCTCACCCTCTTAGGGGCGCTTAGCCGTCACTCTCAAGGGGCGGCGCAGAGTGAACTGTGACTGGGTCATGCGGTTCGTCTATGCGGCGGATATCCACCATAGCGGAATGCGAAGCCGGGCTTTGAGTAAGGGTTGAGCTTCGCAAATCATGGGTCAACACGTTGGGGTTGCCGTGACGGCACCGGCCTTTGGGCGCTTCATGATCCGGATCATACCATGCGCCCGTCCATAAAAAGACGCAGCCCGGCGCGATCTCTTGGGTAAGGCGCGCCCCGGCAAGGCAGCGGCCACGCGCATTGAAGAGTTCTACAATATCCCCGTCTTCAATTCCCCGTGCGGCTGCGTCATTGGGATGGATGCGCACCGGTTCGCGACCTTGGATTTTGTGGCTCAGGCTATAGGCACCGTTATCCAATTGGCTGTGCAGCCGCGTTTTGGGCTGCCCCGACAAAAGCGCCAGCGGATGTATGCCCGCGGCCCGGTCGCGGGGCGGGTACCACGACGGATGTCCCGCGCAATCGTTCAGATCAAAGCCCGCGATCGTCTTTGAAAAGATCTCAATCCGGCCGCTTGGGGTTGGAAGCGCGTTCACCTTAGGGTCATCGCGGAAATCCGCAAGAAACACTTGGTGCGGGCTTGGGTCAGACAAGGTAATCACATCGCCTGCTAGAAACGCTTCCCATTCTGGCAAGTCAATCCCGGCCCCTTGCGCGTTTTTGCGGGTATCCTCCCACAGCGCAAGCAGCCATTGATCACGCGTTTTGCCTTGGGTAAACGCCTGCTCCGCACCCAAGCGGCGCGCAAGATCGGTGTAAATCTCAAATTCCTCGCGTGCGTCACCCGGTGGCGCAACAAGCTGCGGCATGGGCACCAGAGCGTTATCCGAGGTACCTGCGCCAAAATCTGTACGCTCTTGTGCGGCCGCCACAGGCAACACGATATCAGCGTGGCGCGCGCTGGCTGTCCAATTCACTTCGTTCACAATCACCGTTTCCGGCGTCTGGAATGCGGCGCGCAGGCGGTTTAGATCCTGATGGTGATGAAACGGGTTCCCACCTGCCCACCAGACAAGCCGCGCATCGGGAAAATGCCGGGTTTTGCCCTGATACGGATACGGCGCGCCCGG
Source organism: uncultured Paracoccaceae bacterium (assembly GCA_937995865.1). GTDB lineage: Bacteria > Pseudomonadota > Alphaproteobacteria > Rhodobacterales > Rhodobacteraceae > Shimia_B. The sequence continues at coordinate 19,630 of CALKJA010000050.1, forward strand.
ATTCAAAAGCATATCGGCAATCATCGCAACGGGGATGAAGTCCGAAACCGGGTTTTGCCCTTGTGGGATTGTGCCCCCGGCAAAGGGGCGCTCTACAGCGCCAATATTTCCGTTGACACCATACCCCACAGTAAAGCCGCCACCCGGCAGACCAATCTGCCCCAGCATCGCGGCAAGCGTTACCGCCATCCACATCGGTTGTTCGCCGTAGTCTGCCCGTTGGACGCCAGCGGCAACGCTGATCATTGTGCGCCCAGCGGCCATCCGGCGGGCAAGCGCACGGATCGCTTCGGCCTCAAGCCCTGTTTGCTCAGCCGCCCAATGCGCATCCTTGGGCTGCCCATCGGATTGCCCCAAAAGATACGGCAAGAATTTCTCAAAGCCGGTCGCATAGCGTTCCAGAAAGGCGTGGTCGGTCAACGCCTCAACCCAAAGCGTATGCGCCAACCCCATCATCAACGCTGTATCCGTACCCGGATGCGCGGGCATCCAATCTGCGTTCACCACCGCATCCACATCGCTGCGCAAGGGCGAGATGTTGACAAATTCCACCCCCGCATCCGCACAGGCTTTCATATTGGCGGGCATCCGGTGACGCGCGATCCCACCGCCGCACACTTGGGTGTTGCGCAACGCAATTCCGCCAAAGAGTACAACAAGGTCAGAGTGTTCTGCGATCACTGACCACCGTGTGGCTTGGGCAACCTGATCGGGGTACGGGCCAACAATATGCGGCATAAGCTCAAGTGCCGCGTTGTAGCTATAGTTTCCTTTCGAGCGGACAAAGCCGCCAATGGTATTGAGAAATCGCTTGAGCTGCCCTTGCGCGTGATGAAAGCGCCCCGCGCTCGCCCAACCATATGAACCGGCGTAAATGCTGCCATTGCCGTGCTGCGTTTTGACCCGTGTGAGCTCTGCTGCGATCAGATCAAGCGCGCGCTCCCAACTCACTTCAACAAAACTGTCCTGCCCACGCGGGACCGCTTTCGGTGCGCCCTCAAGCCAGCTTTTGCGGATCGAAGGACGCAAGACGCGCGCCGCGCCGTGCAAGCTGCCGGCGATATTGTCATTGATCAAAGACGCCGCAGGATCATCTCCATGGCCTGAGACAGACTTGATCTGTCCGGCCTCAATATGGGCAAGACCAACGCCCCAATGGTTTGATGTTATGCGCGTCAATGAATCAGGCATCGCCGTGGGCCTCCACCCTCGACGACATACCAAGCCCGAATGAAAATCTAGCCCTAAATTTCGCGCTTTATCTGGGCGACCAAATCGGCGTTGATCGGTGCCTGTTTGCCACAGTTCTTTGCCAAGGCGACCACCGCACCGTTGAGCCAGTCAATTTCGGTGGCACGGCCTGCCGCAAAATCCTGCGCCATGCTTGTTTGCGCGCCGGGGCGCAGGTTTTGCATGGGCAGAAACACGGACCGAAAGAGCCAATCCGGTGTGTTCAACACACACGGAATCACACGCGGTGGCAGCTTTGTTACCCGTGCCGGCGTGATGTTGGCCGCGCGAAGAACCCCCAATGCCTCGGCATAGGCGGCGCGGTATTGCTTGCGCCAAATGCGGTCTGCGAGCATCTGATCCAAGGGCAATCCAGACAGCGCATTGACCGGATTAACCAGATTTAGCAGCAGCTTCCCCCACAGCACATCTTCGATCTTATCGGTGTCTTCTGCAGGAATGTGCGAAATCGACGCGACCGCCAACAGCGCATCAAGCGCTGCGGCCCGCTCCACAACAATATCACCTGCACCCGAGATTTGCAGCAACGTCGGTGCACGCCATGTGGCATTCCACGGCACCATCCCCTGATAGACCACGCGGCGCAGCCGATCTCCCAATGCGCGTGCGGATGTTGGTCCATTCACAAGGCTCAGTACGCGGCAATCACGCCCGCCCAGCGTGTGCGCCACGCTTTCAATGGCTGTTGCTTTGGTCGTTACCACCACAAGATCCGCATCCAACGCGGCAGGGTCGCTAGTAAGCCCCATCGCCTCGGCGCTTACATCCTCGGTCACCCCTTGCAGCGCCAAGGTGACGCCACCCGCCAGCGCTTCGGCCCGTTCGGGCCGTGCAAATAGACGCACATGTGCCCCACGACCCGCCCATGACGCCGCCAATGCGCAGCCAATCGCACCTGCTCCAAGAATAGTGATCCGTTTCATCCCGCACCTTTAGCGCGCCGAACGATCACAGGCAATTCACCGCCGTGCCTGTTGGCGGCAATGGACAAGTTCCCTGCATTCTGGCAGATTCGCATCCAAGCGCCAAAGAGCGCAGCGGCAGAGCAAAGGCCCCAGTTATGCGTATTTTCCTTTTAACCCTTGTGGTTTTCGCCCTCGCGTCTTGTGGTGGGCGCTCCAATAGTAGCCGGGGCAGTTCTGTCGCGTTTGCCACCGGCCCAATGTATTCCGCTTGCCTGGAGGCTGATCGCAAGAATGCATCGCGCGCGTTGTGTGGATGCATTCAAGCGGTTGCAAACGGCGATCTGTCTTCGCGCGATCAAACACGCGCGGCCAGGTTCTTTGAAGATCCGCAGCGCGCGCAAGACACGCGCCAATCAGACAATTCCACATCTGAGGTGTTCTGGAAACGCTACCGAGCTTACGCCGACAAAGCTGAACGCGCGTGTCGTTCAGCCGCCTAAGCGCGCGCCAAGCCCGGCGATCCCCGCCTCAATAATGTCCAGAGCCTCGTCGAAGCCCCTTGTGAAGTATGGATCGGGCACATGATCGTGCCCCTTTGGCCCGTAGTCCGTTAGAACGGTGACAGGCGTTTCATTTCCAGCCGGGCGTAGATGCTCAACATCCGCACGGTTTTCGGCATCCATTACGATGATCTCATCAAAAGCGGAAAAATCTGTTGGCGTGACCTGACGCGCACGAAGGTCTGACATCTCGATTCCGCGCGCACGGGCCGCGGCTTGCATGGGGGCATAAGGTGGCTTGCCAATATGCCAGCTTCCAGTGCCCGCACTGTCAAAGCTGTGGGTCGTCAGCTGCGCCCGCGCCACCGCCTCGGCGGTGGGGGAGCGGCAAATATTTCCAAGACAAACAAAGAGGATGCGCATGCAGGAAGCGTGCCATAGGCTATAGGCATGGAGCAACCAGATCTTGTCATTCTTACCGGCGCGGGCGTCAGCGCTGAAAGCGGACTTGCGACGTTTCGCGATAGCGGTGGTCTGTGGGAGAATACCCGGATCGAAGATGTCGCCACGCCCGAGGCCTTTGAACGCGATCCCGCACTTGTGCACGCGTTCTACAATGCCCGCCGTGCCGGGGCCGCAAAAGCCACACCCAACGCGGGCCATCATGCGCTGGCGGATCTGCAAACACAGCTTGGGTCGCGCCTTTTGCTTGTGACACAAAATGTGGACGGGTTACACGAAGCCGCTGGGCACAAGGATGTGCTGCATATGCATGGCGCGTTATCGGGCGCGCGTTGCGCGTCATGTGGCGCCACATGGCCTGCGCCCCTTGTGATGGCGCCGGGGGATGCTTGCCCCACTTGTGGTGCACAAACCACCCGGCCTGATATCGTCTGGTTTGGCGAGATGCCCTATCAGATGGACCGTATTCTCAGCGCGTTAGAGGCAACCGAGCACTTTGCTGCTATTGGGACGTCAGGGATGGTTTATCCGGCCGCCGGTTTTGCCGAGGTAGCCGCCGGGGCGGGAGCCGCGTGCTGGGAATTGACTTTGGAACCCTCGGGCAATCCGTGGTTCGAAAATGTCGAGGCGGGTCCAGCCACTCAAACGGTGCCGCGCTGGTGCGCGCAAATTATGGACCTGTTGGGCGGTTAGACCGGAAGTTTTTTTCCGGCCTAAACTCGGCAGTCCTTTGGCGGGTGTGGTTAGTGATCTGAATGCCCATGCGTCATCTCGCCGTGATCCATTTGGCTATGATCCATCTCGCCGTGGTCTTCACGCTCAAGATCCACCAAAATCGATACATCAATCTCACCCGCTTGTTCAAAAATCAGCGTCACGGGGATCTCTTTACCCTGATCAAAGCTTTGTTTCAGTCCCATAAACATGATGTGGTCGCCCCCACGCGCAAGCACATGCGAACCGCCCGCAGGGATCGTCAGGCCACCTTCAACCTTGCGCATTTTCATCACACCGTCATCGCCTTTGATATGCGTGTGGATCTCCACACGAGCAGCCACGTCAGAGCGCGCCCCAATCAATTGGTCATCCTCAGACGTCGGGTTCATCAATACCATAAATGCAGCACCGGCGCGGGCATTTGGGGTTGCTGCACGCGCGTAAGCATCATGCACCATAGGCGCATCGCCTGCCATCATTGGCATGTCATCGCCATCGCTTCCCATCATGGGTGCGGCCATGGCACCGGTCTGATGGTCCGTTGCGTCCTGTTTGGCGCGCGTTTCGCAAGCCAATGTCATCGTCGGGGAAGCCGCAACAAGTGCAGCAAAGGTCAGAGTTTTAAGCATCTGTTCTATCCTATTAAGCATCTGAATGGATTGAGTTCAGAGCAGGACAGGTGGCCCCCGCGCCACAGGCGCTATGCGCCCGGCAGAAGCGCGCACAGAGGCAGTTGGCGCAACGATCCCAAAGACAAATAGCGTTAACGGGGCGGCTATTTCTGGCGCAAACACCCCGCCCTGAACCATCAATGCAAGGGCGGCCTCGGGGCAGATGCTATGGTGCCCCACCTCATTACCATCGGCATCTAGAAAGACTGTCACCGAAGCATGTCCCCGGCAAATCACCACGGCGTCGGCTGGGGCTGCAGCCCCCCGTGCAGCGCCAAGGCCAATTGAGGTCACAAGGACCAGCAGGGCAAGCAAAGCAATCAAGGGGCGGCGGATAATCATAGCGTTTGGATAGGCACGCGGCCCGCTTGCAGCAAGCGCAAGAAGGTCGCACATGCGCAAGCCCATCCAGAAACATGAAAGGCCCCGCCAAAGGCAGGGCCGTTTCAAAAAACCGTCACAGTGGCTTAGGCGGCTGCCTGCGCTTTTGTGATGTCTTTTTTGATCTTCAGCGCGGCTGTGGAAAGCTCTTCGTCTTTCGCTTTGGCCATAAACGCGTCCAGCCCACCACGGTGATCGACTGTGCGCAGGGCAGCAGCAGAAATCCGCAGTTTGAAGGAGCGATCCAGCACGTCTGAATGAAGCGTTTGCTCATTCAGGTTCGGCAGGAAGCGGCGCTTCGTTCTATTCTTGGCGTGGCTGACATTGTTGCCAGACATTGGGCCTTTTCCGGTCAGTTCGCAACGGCGCGACATCGGGGTATCCTCGTCTTTGCCCAAGCGGTATGCTCAGGTCTTGAACGGTGAAAGGTCCCGGCTGTCCGAGACCCTGCAAATCTGTCCGCCGTCTCTATGGCGGGTCCGCCGCGTCGTCAAGGGATTCGAGTGCAGTTTTGGCGCCTTAGCGGTGCTGATCCACAAGGATCACGTTTCCATCGGGGTCCGTAACGATAAATGAACCCGGCCCAGTACCCTCAAGCCCAGTTTCGCCCGCGATCTCATGGCCCTTTTCCTTGAGCCCAGCAGCAATGCTGCGCACATCTTCAAACGGATCCACCGCTTGCGCACTTTGGTCCCAGCCCGGATTGAAAGTTAGCATGTTGCCCTCAAACATCCCCTGAAAAATCCCGATCACGGTGGTCCCGCTTTTCAAGATCAACCATCCCTGATCGGCATCTCCGCCCATCGGCTCAAACCCAAGATCTTCGTAAAAGGCGCGCGAGACGGCTAAGTCTTTGACAGCCAAGCTTGTGGAAAAGGATGCAGTCTTCATCGGGTAATCTCCTTATAGATGACAACAGAGTAGCACAAAATGCGGCGTCACGCCGACCAAGATCTAAGGTTGGTCCCTGTTTGCTTCCTTGCGATCCTTGGCGCCCGGCACCACACCATACGTCTCTTGCGCGCTGATGTCGGCGTCTTCGTTGTTGCCGTCCACCCCTGTGGCTTCCTCAACTTGTGGAACAGCACCATAGCCGTCATATTCCGGCGGCGCCTGTGCGGCACCGTCTTGCGCATCCCTCATGTGCCCCGGCACCGCACCATATTCTGCATTGTCGCTGGCATTCGGCTCAGGCGGTGCCTCGTCATATTCACTGCTGTCGTCATCATAATCGTCATTGCCTAAAGGCGGAGCAGAGTAGACAGGCCCATTGTCACCTGAAACGGGCGGCGCCGTATACGCGTTACCAGCATCGCCAGCGTCGCCTTGGATCGGCGGCGCCGTATACGCGTTACCAGCATCGCCAGCGTCGCCTTGGATCGGCGGTGCCGTATATGCATTGCCAGCATCGCCGGCGTCGCCTTGGATCGGCGGTGCCGTATATGCATTGCCAGCATCGCCGGCGTCGCCTTGGATCGGCGGTGCCGTATACGCATTGTTCGTATCGCCGGCGTCGCCTTGGATCGGCGGTGCCGTATACGCATTGTTCGCATCACCTCCGGCACCCCCGACTGGCGGCGCAGAATAGGCATTGTCAGCGTCAGCTCCACTGGCCGCCCCTTTGGACACAGGGCGCGGATCATCAGCAAAGCCCATATCCGTGACGTCCTTGAGCGCTGTATCCCTCTTGCCGTCCCAGTTTTCCATTGGGGCGCGGGCCTCGCCGTCTTTGGTTTCTGCAGCCGCACAGGTCTCACCCTTGGCGCGGATAGACTGCATCAAGGCATCTCGGCCCTTGGTATCGCGGTAGCCCACCTTGGACCCACCGCCGTCTTTGCCGGACAATAGCTCTTCGGCAGTCATATTTGTCTTAGCCCCGCCCGAAATCGGATTGGGTCGCCCTTGGCAACGATATCGGCGCAGGCCTGTAAGCTCACGTGAGGGTCGCGTCCGACAAGGGAATGACGTTTCGAACCGGCTGTGCCCCGTCGCGTACCAGTTTCCAGTTGATGGCGTCGAGAAGGGCTTCAAAAGACGCATCCACGATATTGGCCGAAACACCGACCGTAGACCAACGCTGACCATTCAGGTCTTCGCTGTCTATGATGACACGAGTCACCGCTTCGGTGCCGCC